>JANOLY010000165.1:0-4988 GCA_031420055.1 Burkholderiales bacterium
CAAGAAGCTGAACAGGCCGGTGGTCACCACACCCGGCCACATGACAGGAATGATGACGCGCCTGAAGGCTTGCAAGCGGGTGCAGCCATCGACCATCGCGGCTTCGTCCAGCTCTTGCGGGATGTTGACGAAGAAGCTGCGCAGCATCCAGATGGTGAACGGCTGGTTGATGGCCACCAGCGCGAAGATCAGCGACACGGTTGTGTTGCGGATGCCCAGGGCGTCGAACAGCGCATGGAAGCTTGGCAGCAGCGTGCTGTGCGGCAGGGCACGGAAAACAAGCGCGATGATCAGCAGCCAGAAGCCCAGGCTGCCGCGGTAGCGCGACAAGGCATAACCGGCCAGGCAACCCACGGTGAGCGAGATGCACACCGTGCCCAGCGTGACGACGAGGGTGTTGCCGAAGTTCCGGTAGAACTCGCGGTCGATCCACAAGCCCCGGTAGTTTTCGAAGGTGACGGGTGCCAGCCACTTCAGCGGCGCCGAGAAGGCATCGACATACGTGCGCAGCGAGATCACGGCCGTCCACAACACAGGCAGCGCGGCCAGGACCAGCCACGCCACCAGGGCGGTGTAGAGCAGGGTCTGGCCGAGCGGTGACTTCTTCATGTCAGTGCCGCGCGGCCGCTCCGAAGGCACTGAACGCCCCTCGGGGGCC
Organism: Burkholderiales bacterium; assembly: GCA_031420055.1. Taxonomy (GTDB): domain Bacteria; phylum Pseudomonadota; class Gammaproteobacteria; order Burkholderiales; family Burkholderiaceae_C; genus Rubrivivax. Next base: position 659 of record JANOLY010000165.1, read on the forward strand.
GCGAACGAAGTGAGCTTGGGGTCGTCATGTCAACCCTGCCTTTGCTCGCGCCAGGTCTTGCGCAGCAGCGGGATCAGCAACAGCGCGATGCCCAGGATGGTCAGCACCGACGCGGCGCTGGCCTTGTACGGGTTGTCTTCCTGCAGCAGCACGTGGTAGGTCAGGTACTGCACGCTGGTGGTGAAGGCGCCCTGGGTCAGCACCATCACGGGTTCGAAGACGCGGTAGGCGTCCATCAAATGCATCATCAGCACGAACACCACCAGCGGCATCAGATGCGGCAGCGTCACGTAGCGCAACTTTTGCCAGGGCGTGGCGCCGTCGATGGTGGCGGCCTCCAGGGCATCCTGCGGCACGCCCTGCAGGCCGGCATAGAACACGATGAAGGCAAAAGGCAACACGTGCCAGATGCCATAGAGCACCACCAGCAACTGCGCCGACCAGGCCTGCGCCATCCAGAACACCTGCACGCCCACACCGGCCAGCAGGTGCGGCACCAGGCCGTTGTCGCGGAACAGCCACTTGATGGCCAGCGCGCCGACGACGGGGGTGATGATGAAAGGCAGCAGTGACGCGGCAATGAACACCGCCTTCAGCCGCTGCGTGACGCGGTTCATGCCCAGCGCCAGCAGCAGGCCGCCGCCCAGCACGAAAGGCGTGGTGGCGACGATGTACAGCAGCGTGAAACGCAGCGCCGAGAAGAATTCAGTGGGCGCTTCGGCAGTGGCTGCGGCCGGCGCGTTGGCGGCGCCCGGCGTGCCGGGGGTGATGGGCTTGATGCCGGTAGCGGTTGCGGTGGCGGAAGGCGCCGCCATCTTGTCCAGGCCCAGCACCGTGCGGTAGTAGTCCAGGCCCACCCAGCGGCACACCTGCACCGCCTTGCCGCTGGCGTCCACCTGTGCGCGCTGCGTGGTCACGGCATGCGCACCAAAGGGCCCCGTTTGCTGCACGGTGACGAGTTCCATCTGCAGTGCGCAGTTGCGCACCGACAGCAGCACCGTCATCACCATCGGCAGCGCCAGCAGGGCCAGCATCAGCAGCACCGATGGCGCGACGAAGCCCGCAAAGCTGCGCAGCTTCATGCGGCAGCCCCGGGCCTGATGAAGCCTTTTTCAGTCGCCGAGCGCACGTAGGCCGCGGCCGCCGAATCCAGCACCGCGCGCGGCGTGCGCTGGCCCACCAGCGCGTCGGGCAGCAACTTGCCCACTTCGGCAAGCGCCAGGCTGAAAAACGGTTCGCTCGGCCACACGGGCGCGCCGGCCTTCTCGGCCAGGGCCACGCCGGTGCCGAAGCGCCCGGGCCGAAACACCGAACGCACCCACAACCCCAGGTCGTTGCCGGCCATGACGGTGGCTTCGCTCAGCGCCTGCATCAGCACATGGAAGGTGGCCTCGCGCTGGCGTGGGTTGTTGCGCGGCAGCACGGCGGCGTCCCACCACAGGTGCGCGGCAGTGCGCCCGCCGGGCAGCGCGGCCGGCGCCGCGGCAAACTGCATCAGGCCCACGACGCGGGAGGCGGCTGCGTCGTCCATGCGCGCTGCGCGGCTGGCCCACAGCACACCCATGGCGGCCTTGCCCTGCTGGAACTGGTTGACGACATCGTCGGCATTGCTGGCCAGCGCGTTGGGCGTCATGTAGGCCATCAAGGAACGCATGGTGGCTATGGCTTGCTCACCCGCCGGGCCGTTGAACGCCGGCAGCGCGCTGCCTGGTTCGAACATGCGGCCGCCCAGGCTGGCCAGCAGGTTGACGAACTCGGTGCCGCTGTCGAAGCCCTTGGCAAAGCCCTGGGCGACGGGGAAGCTGATGCTGGACTCGCGGCGCTGCAGCACGGCTGCGGCTTGCAGCACCTGGGCGTAGTCGGTGGGCACGGCCAGTTGGTGCTTGGCGAAAAGGTCGGCGCGGTAGTACAGGTTCTGCGTGTTCTGCATGAAGGCAATCGCCATCACCTCGCCGTCCACGCGCACCAGCATCTTTTCTTCCAACCGGTACTGCGCGCCGTGGCGCTGCACCAGGTCGGTCAGCGGCTGCAACTGCCGCCGCGAATACAGGTTGGCGAATGTGCCTATCGACACCAGCGCAGCGTCGAAGGGCGAACGGCCCTTGGCGCCAAAGGCCTGCTCGGTGTCGATGCTGGCCTGCGGCGTCAGCTTGAACACCACGCGCAAGCCTCGCCGCGCGCAGCCCTCGGCCGCCCGCGCCATGTGCGCCACGGCAGGGAAGCTGTTGCCCACCAGCTGCACCTCGCCACTGCCGGCCACGACGGGGCAGCCGAGTGCCGCAGCACGTGCCGCCGTGGACGCGGCAGAGGATGCGGCGGGGGACTGCGCCAGAGCAAGTGCCGGCGTGGCTGCGGCCGCCGCCAGCAACAGCGAACGCCTGCGGATGGCCACCGACGCGGTCACGCCACAGCCCGTGTTGCGATGCGCGCCTGCGTGCCGGCATCGAACAAGTGGCAGCGGGCGGCATCGGCGCTGAAGCCCACCCGCGCCCCCATGGTGCTGCGGTAGTCCTTGGCGGCTTTGGCGGTGACCATCAAGTCGCCCTGTTTGACGGTCACCAGCGTGGCGTCGCCCGTCAGCTCGAAGGCGAACACCTCTGCCGTCATGGCGGCCGTGGCGTCGTCTGCGGCCACCAGCCCCAGGTCTTCAGGCCGCACGCCCAGCACCACGCTGGCCACATCGGCCGCCGCGAAGCCGGTGATGCGCACCCCGGGTGCGCTGAACACGCCGCCTTGCAAGCGGCCCGGCACCAGGTTCATCGGCGGCGAGCCGATGAAGCCGGCCACGAACAGGTTGGCAGGCCGCTCGTAGATGTCCTGTGGCGTGCCGATCTGCTGGATGCGCGCGCGGCTCATCACCACCACGCGGTCGGCCAGCGTCATGGCCTCGATCTGGTCGTGCGTGACGTAAATGGTGGTCACCCCCAGGCTGTGGTGCAGGTGCTTGATGTGGGCGCGCATGGTGACGCGCAGCTTGGCGTCCAGGTTGCTCAGCGGCTCGTCCATCAGGAACACCGCGGGCTGGCGAACGATGGCGCGCGCCAGAGCCACCCGCTGGCGCTGGCCGCCAGACAGCTCCTTGGGGCGACGGTCCAGGTAGTCCATCAACTCGACCTGCTGCGCCGCCTTGTGCACGGCGGGCATGATCTGCGCCGCGGGCAGGCCGCGAATCTTCAGCGGGAAGCCGATGTTCTGTGCCACCGTCATGTTCGGGTAAAGCCCATAACTCTGGAACACCATGGCCACGTCACGGTCCTTGGGCTCGAGCTGGTTGACGCAGCGCTCACCTATCCACACCTCGCCCTCGCTCGGGTCTTCCAGCCCCGCCACCATGCGCATGGTGGTGGTCTTGCCGCAGCCGCTGGGCCCCAGCAGTACCAGGAATTCGCCGTCGGCAATGTCCAGCGACATCGGCTCGACCGCCGTGGACGCACCCCAGCGCTTGGCGATGTTCTTCAGCTGGATGCGGGCCACGGCAGCGTTTCTGTCAAGGGCTGAGGATCTGCATCCACAGCGCCACTTCGTCGACGAGCACCCACTCGCGCAGGATGCGGCCACGCGCGTGGTCGACCTCGGCGTGGGTGATGCCCAGGATCTCCACCGGCCGCTGCGTGGCCGCGCCGAAGCGGCCGCCGCCGGTGTGCCGGCCCACCAGCCGCCAACGCATCGCCACGCGCGGCGTGCGGCCGGGCTCGATGCGTTCACACAGACTGTCGATGTGCAGCACGGCGCCGCTGAACGCCGCCGTGTAGCCGAACCAGAAGGCCTCGGCCGCGTTGGCGCCCACGCCCGCCTGGCCGTTGGGCAGTTGCAGCGCGATGGCTTCGTCGGCATGCCGTTGCAGCACCGACAGGTCACCCGCCCACAGCGCGCGGTAGGTGTCCGCCAGCAGGCTTGCGCCCGGGCTGTCGTGCATCGGGTCCACCCAGGTTGCAGGTGCCGGCGGCTGCCACAAAGGCAGCGTGGGCGCGCCCTTGCTGTCCAGCCACAGCCGCGCCAGCGCTTGCGGTGTGCTGCCCAGTTGCAGGGCGATTGCGCCCTGGTCGCGCACCAGCCATTCATGCACGATGCGGTTGGCCACGCACACGCAATCGGCCACCGTGCGCACCAGCACGGGCCGCTGCGTGGCGGCGCCGAAGCCGCCGTCGCCACGGTGCGTCATGGTCGACGCGATGCGGTGTGATGACAGCCAGCCCGTGCGCTCATTGCCGGCAGTGACGATGTCTTCGCACAGCAGCCGCCGGTCAGGAAACTGCTGCAGTGTTTCCAGCGTGCCGCGCACCACCGCGTCCACGCCCTGGCTGGTGCCGCCGGGGGTGATGACGGCGCA
>JANOLY010000166.1:0-1731 GCA_031420055.1 Burkholderiales bacterium
GCGAGCAGCTGCTCGACGGCATGGACCACGCCTGCGCCACAGGGGACGGCCAGGCCTACTACGTGCAGAACCTGCGCTTTCACGCGCTGCTGCTGGAGCTGACAAACAACCAGCGCGCGCAGCAGGCCTACGAAGACCATGCCAAGGAATTGCATCTGTTCCGCCGCCGCTACTTCGACACCAGCAGCCCTATGCGGCGCTCCAACGCCGAGCACCGGCGCATCTTCGAAGCCGTGCTGGCAGGGGCAAAGGACAGGGCCGGCAAGCTGGCGCAGGCCCATGTGCTGCAGGGCCGCCAGCGGCTGCTGGCCACGCTGGAAGTGTCGGCAGGCAACGGAACCGCAGGCGCTTTGTTTTCCAAGCAACGGAGACGGAAGCCATGAAACGACGCACCTTGCTGCACGCCGCTGCGTGGTCATCACCAGCCCTGCTGGGCCTGCTGCCCTGGTCCGCCCGGGCGCAATCGGGCTACCCGAACAAGCCCATCCGCTACATCGTGCCGGTGGCGGCCGGCGGCGGCAGCGACATGGTAGGGCGCACCGTCACCGAGCGCTGGGGCCAGGTGCTGAAACAGACTTTCGTGGTCGACAACCAGAGCGGGGGCGGCGGCACGATCGCCTGCCTGACAACCGCGCGCGCCGCGCCCGACGGCTACACGCTGATGCAGGGCTACGTGGCCACGCACGGCACCAGCCCGGCGACGCGCAAGCTGCCCTACGACGCCATCAAGGACTTCACGCCCGTGGGCATGATCGGCGGCACGCCGAACGTGCTGGTGGTGAACGCCAGCCTGCCGGTGAACAGCGTCAAGGAGTTCGTCGAATACATGCGCAGGAACCCGGGCAAGCTCAGCTACGGCTCGGCCGGGCCGGGCTCGCTGACACACCTGACGATGGAGTTGTTCAAGCAGCAGGTCAATTCCTTCGTCGTGCACATTCCCTATCGCGGCATTGCGCCGGCGTTCACTGACCTCATCGGCGGCCAGACGCATGCCATGTTCCCGGGGCTCGCGGCGGCGGTGCCGCACATCCGTTCTGGCCGCGTGCGGCCGCTGGCGGTGACGGGGCTGGCGCGCCACCCGCAGTTCAAGGACCTGCCGACGCTGGAAGAGTCGGGCTACCCCGGTTTCGACGCCCAGCAGTGGTACGGCGTGATGGGGCCGGCGGGCCTGCCCGCGGCCGTGGTCAAGCAGCTGAACGACACACTGGCCACCACGCTGGCGCTGCCCGACCTGCGCGACAAGCTGTCGATCGAAGCGCTGGAGCCCCGCGCCATGAGCCCCGATCAGTTCGGCGCCTTCGTGCGCGCCGACATCGAACGCTGGACGCGGCTGGCAAAGGCTCGAAACATCACCTTGGACGCCTGACGCCTGACGCCTGAAGGCTCCCCAGCGTCGACGCTTGCGCACAGTTGCGCGAGCAGGGCGTGCAGCCCGAGCAGGTGGAGCGGCTGGAGCTGCGAGTCCACTCCCACGTGCTCGAGCTCACGGCCAGAAGTAGCCCGTCGATGGCTCGCAGGCCAAGTTCAGCGTCCTTCACGGCTGCGCCGCAGGGCTCACCTTCGGCCTCGCAGCTGAAGCCGAGTTTGCCGACGCCGTCGTCGGCTTCAGCCGTTGCAGCGCCCTGATCGCTGCTTGCTGGATCGTCGGCGATGCCGCCGACGTGTGCATGCTGACTGCAACCGCCCGGCCCTGACGGCTGGCCGTCTGTGGCGGCATGCAACGGCATGCAC
>JANOLY010000167.1:0-17691 GCA_031420055.1 Burkholderiales bacterium
CGCGCTGCGGTGTCGGGGTCGAGGTTGCCCGTGGGCTCGTCAGCCAGGATCAGGCCCGGCGCGTGCACCACCGCGCGCGCAATGGCCACGCGCTGCAGTTGCCCGCCCGACAGCTGCGCCGGGAAGCGCCCGCCCAGGCCGACCAGGCCGACGTCGTCCAGCAGCGTCCGCACGCGGCGCTCGTCGGGCCGGCCCAGCAGCCGCAAAGGCAGGCCGACGTTTTCAGCCACCGTCAGGTGCGGCAGCACATGGAAGGCCTGGAAGACAAAACCCAGGTGCTGGCGGCGCAGCCGCGCGCAGCCGTCGTCGTCCAAGGTGCCCAGCTCGGTGCTGTTGATGTGCACGCTGCCGTGGTCGGCGCGGTCCAGCCCGGCGATGCAGTTCAGCAGCGTGGACTTGCCCACCCCCGACTCGCCCAAAAGCGCCGTGAACTCGCCACGGTGAAGCGCCAGCGACACCGCGTCGAACACCGGGGTTGGGCCGAAGGACTTGCCCAGGTTTTCTATGTTCAGCATGTGCCGCCGATGATGCCCGATAGCCCGAGCCGACCGCGTTTCATGGGCTGTTTCACAGGCCGGCTGTCATGGGCTGCGTGCTATCGTGATCGTGCACATCGAGGAGCAGATTTTCATGGCCTACCAGATCGATCTTTCGGGCCGCGTGGCCTTCATCACCGGGGCCTCCAGCGGGTTGGGCGAACAGTTCGCCAAGGTGCTCAGCCGGGCCGGCGCCGGCGTGGTGCTGGCGGCGCGGCGCATGGAGCGGCTGAAGACCTTGCGTGCCGAGATCGAGGCCGAAGGCGGTGACGCGCATGTGGTGGGCTTGGACGTGACCGACCCGGGCAGCATCCGCGCCGCCGTGGCCCACGCCGAGACCGAGATGGGCGCCATTGACATCCTCGTCAACAACTCCGGCGTCGGCAGGTCGGCCAAGCTCACCGACGTGACGCCCGAGGAGTACGACTACCAGATGAACACCAACCTGCGCGGCGCGTTTTTCGTCGCCCAGGAAGTCGCCAAACGCATGATCGCGCGCAGCAAGGGCGAAGCACCGGGCACCTACACGGGGGGGCGCATCGTCAACATCGCCTCGGTGGCGGGCCTGCGCGCGGGCGGCAGCATCGGTGTCTACGGCATGAGCAAGGCCGCCGTCGTGCACATGACGCGCCAGATGGCGCTGGAATGGGGCAAGCACGGCATCAATGTGAATGCCATCTGCCCGGGCTACATCGACACCGAGATCAACCACCACGTCTGGCAGACCGATGCCGGCAAGAAGATGGTGCAGACCCTGCCGCGCAAACGTGTCGGCGTGCCGCAAGACCTGGACGCCGTGCTGATGATGCTGTGCGCCAACGAGAGCCACTTCGTCAATGGCGCCATCATTGCGGCCGACGACGGCTACGCGGCCTGAGGCAATGACGACCCCAAGACGACTGCGTCGTCGCCCCCCGAGGGGAGCGCAGCCGCCTTGGGGCGGCCCGGCGGCGGCATGCGACATCTGACCCCCCTTGAAGCGCGCGCTTTAGGCGTGCTCATTGAAAAGCAGCACACGGTGCCCGACACCTACCCGCTGTCGCTCAACGCGCTGGTCAGCGGCTGCAACCAGAAGACGGCACGCGACCCGGTGATCGAGGCCACGGATGCCGAGGTGCTGACTGCCGTCGATGGCCTGAAGAGCCTGAGCCTGGTGTTCGAAGGCAGCAGCAGCCGCGTCGTCAAGTTCGAACACAACCTGGGCCGCGTGTTGCAGTTGCCCAGCCAGTCGGTGGCGCTGCTGGCGGCGCTGATGCTGCGCGGGCCGCAAACGGCGGCCGAGTTGCGCTTGAACTGCGAGCGCCTGCACCGGTTTGCCGACATCTCGTCGGTCGAAGGCTTTCTGGACGAGCTGGCCAGCAAGCAGCCGCCGCGTGTGGTGAAGCTGGCACGCGCCGCCGGTGCGCGCGAGCCGCGCTGGGCGCACCTGCTGTGCGGCGAGGTTGCTGCACCCGTGTGGCAAGCCGGCGCGGGCGACACCGAGGTCAGCGCCGGCGAGCTGGCCGCGCTGAAGGCCGAGCAGACCCGCATGGCCGCCGAGCTGGCCGCACTGAAGGCGCTGGTGCAGCGTATGGCCAGTGAACTGGGCATAGCCTGAAGGGCGCACCGGCATGCGCTTTGAGATTCCAGCCGAGAAGAAGCTAACGCACGAGATGCTGATCCCCGTGCGCTGGGGCGACCTGGACGCCATGGGCATGTCAACAACACCGTCTACTTCCGTTACTTCGAAGTGGCGCGGCTGGACTGGTTGTTCCGCATCGGCGCGCCGCCCAACCCGGGCGGCAGCGGGCCGGTGATCGTCAACGCCTTTTGCAACTTCATCCGCCAGGTCGAATTCCCTGGCGAGCTGCTGGCCCGGCATTACGTGGCCCACCCGGGGCGCAGCAGTTTCGACACCTACATCACGCTGGAACGCAGCGACCAGCCCGGTGTGCTGTATGCAGAGGGCGGCAGCAAGACGGTGTGGACCGACGCGGCCACGAAAAAATCGGCGCCGCTGCCCGACTGGCTGCGCCGCCTGGTCGAATGAAGCCGCCGGCACGGGTGCGAACCATGGGTTCGGCCGCACTTGAACGCTTCAGCGCCCAGGCCACGGCCTGCACCCAGGGCCACGCCGACCCGGCCGAGTGCGTGCTTGAAGAACGCAGTCATGTGCGCCTGTCGCCCGACTGGGGCGCCGACGAGGGCATAGAACGGGTGCGCGGCGGCGTGGTGCTGCTGGCGCCGGGTGCCGTGACCAGCTTTGTGCCCAACCCCGACCACATCCACGTCACCGGCGTGCCGCGCGAACGTCCGCGTGCCGTCAGCCTGCACCTGTACGGCCGCATGATGAGCAGCTTCAACACCTACGACGTGGCCGCCGGCACGCGCCGGCGGGTCGAGGTGGCGCACAACGAGAGCTGAGGCGGGGCACGACCTTCAGTACCCGACCGTTGCTGCGGTCTGGCCGTGGCCGTTCAGCGACAAATCAGTGCTTGTAATCCTCTTCCCGCTGGTGCCGCACCGCGCCCACGACGATCTCTTCGCCGACGATCTCGAAGAGAACTATGTAGCCCGCGCTACCGAATGGAACCACCAATTCGCGCGAGCGGCCATTGCCCAGCAGGGCGCGACGGCATGAGTAGGGTGACCACGAGAGCATGCGCATTCCCTCGCGGATCGCATCCAGCGCTCGTTGCGGGGTGGTCCAGTCCGGGGCTGCGCTTGCGAGTTCGCGCGCAATGGCAAAGTCTTCCAGACGCTGCAGGTCTGCCACCGCCTCTTGCAGCAGCGTGACGGTGTAGGTCGTCGTCACCGGCCCCTTTGCACAGTGGCCCGGCGCTTGGCGTCATCAAGACGAGCTTGCAGGCCGGCCATGACCTCGTCAACGGTGTGCCCGCCGCCTTCCTTCTTCCAACGATCGATGGCAGCTTCGCCCCGGGTGACGAACTCGGCCTGCACACGGCGCCATGCCGCGGCGGCGACCACGGCCTCTTCGATGAACTGGGTCAGCGACTCGCCCTCGCGCAAGACGGCCTCGACTTCGGCCCTGACCTCTGGCTCGACGCGAATGGGGGGAAAGGTGGCAGAACGCATGGGCGGATCGTATAGCAAACGTGCTACGTGCACGCTCTTCTTTGGCGCTTCCTTCAGCCCAGCGTGTACGGTCCGCCCGCTTCCAGCGCCCTGCGGTAAGCCGCGCGGGCGTGGATGCGCTGCAACCAATCCATCAGCTTGGGCCGCGAGGCGTCCAGCCCGGCGCGGGCGCTGGCGGCTTCCAGGGGGAAGCTCATCTGGATGTCGGCGGCGCTGAAGTCCTTGCCGGAGAACCAGGGCTGCTTGGCCAGTTCGGCCTCCATGAAGTCAAGCTGGCGCTTGATGTTGGGCGCGATGAAGCTCGTCGTCACCTTGTTGGCAATGCCCTTGACGATGGGCTTGATGAAAAACGGCACCGGCGCGCTGCGCACCTTGTCGAACACCAGTTTCATCAGCAACGGCGGCATGGCGCTGCCTTCGGCAAAGTGCAGCCAGTAGGTGAACTGCAGCCGCTCGGGCGTGCCGGCGGCGGGGCGCAGCCGGCCCTTGCCGTAGGTGTCGAGCAGGTATTCGATGATGGCGCCGGACTCGGCCACCGTCACGTCGCCGTCGGTGATGACGGGCGACTTGCCCAGCGCATGCACGCGCGTCAGCTCGGGCGGCGCCAGCATGGTCTTGGGGTTGCGCTGGTAGCGCCGCACTTCATAGGGCAGGGCGAGTTCTTCCAGCAGCCACAGCACACGCTGCGAGCGCGAGTTTTCAAGGTGGTGCAAGGTGATCATGGGCAGATTGTGACGCCGGGCCCTGCAAGGCGGCGGTCCGTGCGCGCGGTGTACGCTTGACACCTGCTGCAACCTCCGCCAGGCCCGCGCCCGGCGCCAATTCCATGAAGAAAATCTTCCCCAGCGCCGCCGCGGCGCTTGCCGACATCGTCCGGGATGGCCAGTTGCTGGCCGTGGGCGGCTTCGGGCTGTGCGGCATCCCCGAAGCCTTGATCCTGGCGCTGCGCGACAGCGGCGCCAAGGACCTGACCGTCATCTCCAACAACGCCGGTGTTGATGGCTTTGGCCTGGGCCAGTTGCTCGCCACGCGGCAGATCAAGAAGATGATCAGCAGCTACGTCGGCGAGAACAAGGAATTCGAGCGCCAGTACCTGGCCGGCGAGCTGGAGCTGGAGTTCACGCCGCAAGGCACGCTGGCCGAGCGGCTGCGTGCCGGCGGCGCGGGCATCCCAGCCTTCTTCACGCGCACGGGTGTGGGCACGCTGGTGGCCGAGGGCAAAGAAACCCGCGACTTTGATGGCCACACCTACGTGATGGAGCGCGCGCTGGTGCCCGACATCGCCCTGGCCAAGGCCTGGAAGGCCGACGAGTCGGGCAACCTGATCTTTAGGCGCACGGCGCGCAACTTCAACCCGGCCGCCATCATGGCGGGCAAGATCAGCGTGGTGGAGGTCGAAGAGATCGTGTCCACGGGCACCTTCGACCCCGACGCCGTGCACCTGCCCGGCATCTACGTGCACCGGCTGGTGCTCAACGCCCACCCCGAAAAGCGCATCGAGAAGCGCACCATCACCGAAAAATCCTCGACGAAAGCAGGAGCCTGACCATGCCCTGGACCCACGACCAAATGGCAGCACGCGCCGCCCAAGAACTGAAAGACGGCTACTACGTCAACCTGGGCATCGGCCTGCCCACGCTGGTGGCCAACTTCGTCAACCCCGACATCGAGGTCTGGCTGCAAAGCGAAAACGGCATGCTGGGCATTGGCCCCTTCCCGACCGAAGACGAGGTCGATGCCGATCTCATCAACGCCGGCAAGCAGACCGTGACCACGCTGCCGGGCTCCAGCATCTTCGGCTCGCACGACAGCTTCGCCATGATCCGCGGCGGCAAGATCAACCTCAGCATCCTGGGCGCCATGCAGGTCAGCGAAAAGGGCGACCTGGCCAACTGGATGATCCCGGGCAAGATGGTCAAGGGCATGGGCGGCGCCATGGACCTGGTGGCCGGCGTGAAGACCGTGGTGGTGCTGATGGAGCACGTGGCCAAGCGCAAGGACGGCGGCATCGATTTGAAGATCCTGCCCGCCTGCACACTGCCGCTCACCGGCGTGGGCGTGGTCAATCTCATCGTCACCGACCTGGCGGTGATCGACGTCACGCCGCAGGGCCTGAAGGTGGTGGAACTGGCCCCCGGCGTGACGCGCGAGGAACTGCAATCCAAGACCGGCGTGGCGCTGTTGTAGCGGCCAGGGCGGGCCACGCGCAGGCGACGCAAGTACCTGGCCTGAACCGCGCACCGCCGCGCGCCATGCGCCACCGGACCCGGGGATGACTTGAACAAGGCATTCACACGCGAGCCCGAGGGCGAGCAAGACGATGACGACCCAGGCGCCGGCCTGCCGCCGCTGCCGGCTGGTGCGCGCAACTACCTCACACCCGCAGGCTACCGCCGGCTGCGCGAAGAGTTGATGACGCTGCTGGACGAAGAACGGCCCAAGATCGTCGAGGTGGTGTCCTGGGCGGCCAAGAACGGCGACCGCTCAGAGAACGGTGACTACCTCTACGGCAAGAAGCGCCTGCGCGAGATCGACCGCCGCATCCGTTTCCTGACCAAGCGGCTGGACATTGCCGAGGTTGCCGACCCGTCGCTGCACCACGGCAGCGATCAGGTGTTTTTCGGTGCCACCGTCACCTACACCACGGCGCGTGGTGACGAGAGAACCGTCACCATCAAGGGCATCGACGAGGCCGACAGCCTGAACGGCGAGGTGAGCTGGGTGTCACCGATCGCACGGGCGTTGCTCAGGGCCCGCGAGGGCGACGAGTTGCAGCTCTTCACGCCAGCAGGCATGGAAAAGATCGAGGTGGTGGCCGTGCGTTATCCGGCGCCGCTAGACCCGGGCGGCGCCATTCAACCGGCCCGCTGACGCGACACGCGCTGCACCACGGGCACGCGACCCAGGATGCGCGTCAGCTCGGCCAGGTGCACGCGGTCGCGCACGCTCACCAGCAAGCGCAGTTCCACAGACGCCTCGGCCGGTTCGGCGTCCATGCCCAGATGGGTGATGTCGCCCCCGGCGCTGCTGATGGCGGCAGCCACCTGGGCCAGCACGCCCTTGCCGTTCTTCACGAGCACGAACAGCTGGGTCTCGAAAGACCGGACCAGCTCGTCGGCCCATTCCACCTGCATCCAGCGCTCGCTGTCGCGTTCGAACAAGCGCTTGCCGGTGGCGCAATCGGCGCCGTGCACCAGCAGCCCTTCACCCCGGCCCAGGTAGCCGACGATGGGGTCGCCGGGAATCGGTCGGCAGCACGGGGCCAGGCGAACCGAGGCGCCTTCGCTGCCGTCGATGAACACGACCCCCTGTGTCGGAACGCTGTCGTCCACGCCGTAACGGCCCAGTGTCAGTGTCACGGCGTCGGGCTTGATGCCGTGCTCGGCCATCATCTGCGCCAATCGCTTGGCCACGATGACCGCAATCTTGCGGCCCAGACCGATGTCGACGAGCAGCTCGCCGCGGTTGCGTGTGCCGCTCCAGCGTGTGAGCTGCTGCCACAGCGCTGTGGCAGCCGCGTCGGCCGGGTCTGAACTGGGCAGCGTCAAGCCTTCAGAGCGCATGGCCTGGGCGAGCATCTTCTCGCCGAGATCGCGCGACTCCTCGGATTCCATGTTCTTCAGGTAGTGCCTGATCTTGGAGCGCGCGCGTCCTGTGCGCACCATCGACAGCCAGCCCGGATTGGGCCGCGCGCCCGGGGCGGTGATGACCTCCACCACGTCGCCGCTCTTCAGCTCGGTGCGCAGGGCCACCGGCTCGCCGTTGACCTTGGCCGCCACGGTGTGGTCGCCGACATCGGAGTGGATGGCGTAGGCGAAGTCCACCACCGTGGCGCCGCGTGGCAGGGCCAGGATCTTGCTGCGCGGCGTGAAGACGTAGACCGCGTCGGGGTAGAGGTCGATCTTCACGTGCTCCAGAAACTCGGCCGCGTCACGCGTCTCGTCCTGGATGTCCATCAGGCTTTGCAGCCACATCGCCGACAGGCGCTGGGCGTCGGCGGTGTCCTTGGCCTTGTCACCCGACTTGTAGAGCCAGTGCGCCGCGATGCCCTTCTCGGCCACGGCGTGCATGGCGTCGGTGCGCACCTGGAACTCCACCGCGGTGCCCAGCGGGCTGACCAGGGTGGTGTGCAGGCTCTGGTAGCCGTTGGCCTTGGGAATGGCGATGTAGTCCTTGAAGCGCCCCGGCACCGGCTTGTACAGCTGGTGCAGCACGCCCAGCGAGATGTAGCAGTCGGTCAGCGTGGGCACGACGATGCGAAAGCCGAAGATGTCGTTGACCTGCGCGAAGCCGGCGTGCTTTTCACGCATCTTGCGATACACGGAATGCACGGTCTTCTCGCGCCCCGACACCTGCACCTTGATCTTGTGCTGCCCGAACGAACGCTCCACATCTTTCTGCACCCGCTCGACGATGTCGCGCCGGTGCCCGCGCGCCCGGCCCACGGCTTTGGCCAGGGCGGCGTGGCGCCAGGGGTTCAGGCGCTGGAAGGACAGCTCCTGCAGTTCGCGGTAGGTCTGGTTCAGGCCCAGGCGGTGCGCGATGGGGGCGTAGATGTCCAGCGTCTCGCGCGCGATGCGCTGGCGCCGCTCAGGCGCCATGGCCTGCATGGTGCGCATGTTGTGCAAGCGGTCGGCCAGCTTGATCAGGATCACGCGCACGTCACGCGCCATGGCCAGCAGCATCTTGCGAAAACTCTCGGCCTGGCTTTCTTCGCGCGTGTTGAATTGCAGCTTGTCGAGCTTGGTCAAGCCGTCCACCAGATCGGCCGTGGGCGCGCCGAACTTCTCGATCAGCTCGGTCTTGGTGACGCCCTGGTCTTCTATGGTGTCGTGCATCAGCGCGGCCATGATGGCTTGCGCGTCGAGCTTCCAGTCCGCGCACAGGGCGGCCACTGCGATGGGGTGGGTGATGTAGGGCTGGCCCGTGGCGCGCCGCTGGCCCAGGTGGGCTTCGTCAGCGAACTTGTAGGCCTCCCGCACCAGCTTGAGGTCGGCCTTGGACAGGTAGGAGAGCTTGTCCGTCAGGCCGGCGTAGGTCGACACCTCGGCCGCTTCGCCCCCCGGTGCGGGCGCAGCGCGCTGCAGCCCCTGCAGTGCGGCAGGCAGCAATTCGGCGGCAAGTGAACGCAGGCCCATGTGCCGAATTTAGCGTAGCCGGCCGTTGGTACGGTGGCTGGCGCGGGCAAGTGCATGTGGCGCGACCGATCCAGCAAGCGAAACGGGCGCCAAGCCGCGAGGCTGGGCGCCCGTCAGGGCACAAGGCAGGGGCAAGTCAGACCGGCACTTTGCGCAGCATCTCGATGCCGACTTCGCCAGCGGCGATTTCGCGCAGCGCCGTCACGCCGGGCTTGTTCTTGGTCTCGACCTTGGGCGCGTGGCCCTGGCTGAGCATGCGGGCGCGGTAAGTGGCGGCCAGCACCAGCTGAAAGCGGTTGGGGATGCGGGCAAGGCAGTCTTCTACGGTGATGCGGGCCATGGAAGATTCTTTCGTGAGCGTGCGGGTGTCAGATCAGCCCCAGGGCAGCAAACACCTGGGACCGGTTGCGTGCCTGGGCGGCGTACTTCAAGCGCTGGGAGTGAACGACCGTCTTCAGGTCGAAAAGCGCTGTCTCGAACAAGGCGTTGATGATAACAAAGTCGAAGTGCCGGGCCTGCGCCACTTCCACGCGCGCGTTGGCCATGCGCCGGGCGATGACCTCGGGGCCGTCCTCGCCGCGGCGCTGCAGCCGCTGCTGCAACTCGTCCCAGCCGGGTGGCAGGATGAAGATCAGCACGGCATGGGCAAAGAGCTGCTTGATCTGCAGCGCGCCCTGCCAGTCGATCTCGAGGATGACATCCTGGCCGCCCATCAGGCGCTCTTCGATGGCGATGCGCGAGGTGCCGTACAGGTGGCCGTGCACCTGCGCCCACTCGAAGAACTCACCGCGTTCGGCCTTGGCGCGAAAGGCGGCCTCGTCGACGAACCAGTACTCGCGGCCAGGCTGCTCCTGGCCGCGCGGCGCGCGCGTGGTGTGCGAGATCGACACCGCCAAGTGCGAGTCCAGCTCCAGCAGCGCCTTGACCAAACTGGACTTGCCTGCGCCGCTGGGCGCGGCGACGCAGAACAGGTTTCCGGGCGTTTCCATGGCGGAAATTGTGCTTGAAGTCGTCCGGGTGGTAGCTTCCTGCACGCCGCCCGCCGCCGGCTGGGTTCGTACACGGTACTTTTTCCAAGGGTTTTTCGCATGGATCGAATCGACGCACTCGTCATCGGCGCCGGGGTGGTGGGCTTGGCTATCGGCCGGGCGCTGGCTGCCAGCGGGCGCGAAACGGTGGTGGTGGAAAGTGCCGATGGCATCGGCCAGGGCGTCAGCTCGCGCAACAGCGAGGTCATCCACTCCGGCCTGTACTACGCGCCGGGTTCGGCCAAGGCCGCGCTGTGCACGCGGGGCAGGGCGCTGCTGTACGGGTTCTGCACATCCCACGGCGTGGCACATGCCGCGTTGGGCAAGCTGGTCGTGGCCACACACGCCGACCAGCATGCCGCCCTGCAAGTCCTGCAGGCGCGCGCCGCGGCCAACGGCGTGCCGCTGGCGTGGCTCAGCGCAGCGCAAGCCCGGGAGATGGAGCCCGCACTGCACTGCACCGCGGCGTTGTGGTCGCCCAGCACGGGCATCGTGGACAGCCATGGCTTGATGCTGGCGCTGCAAGGCGATCTCGAACGCCATGGCGGCGCTGTGGCGCTGAAGTCAACGGTGCGGGCGGCTCGCTTTGCGCCGGCCGGGCCCGCGCATGTCGAGGTCGAGTCTGCCGACGGCGACTTCGAGTTGCAGGCCGATTGGGTGGTCAACGCCGCAGGCCTTCAAGCCTGTGCCCTGGCGCGGCGCTTTGCGGGGCTGGACACGCAACATGTGCCACGGGCTCGATTCGCCAAGGGCAGCTATTTCAGCCTGAGCGGCGCGGCGCCGTTTGCGCGCTTGATTTACCCGGCGCCGGTGGATGCCTGGCTGGGCGTGCACCTGACGCTGGACCTGGCCGGCCAGGCGCGCTTCGGCCCCGACCTGGAGTGGCTGGACGTGAGCGACCCGGCAGGCATCGACTACGCCGTCGACCTGGCGCGTGCGGCAGGCTTCGAGCAGGCCATCCGGCGCTACTGGCCGGCTTTGCCTACAGGCGCCTTGCAACCGGCCTACAGCGGCGTGCGACCAAAAATCCATGGCCCGGGTGAGCCGGCGCCCGACTTTCGCATCGACGGGCCGCAGCAGCATGGCGTGGCGGGTCTGGTGAACCTGTTCGGCATCGAATCACCGGGGCTGACATCGGCCCTGGCGATTGCACAAGAGGTGCTTGGGATGGTGGCGGCGCGCTGACGGGTCAGCCCGCGCCGCGACGCTTCAAGGCGTCGTGACGGTGACGCCCAGACAGGTGTTGCAGCGGCCCAGCCCACGCAAGCGCGGGTCGGGTTTGCCGTCGCCGGTCTTGAAGTTGGCGTGGCAGCGGATGCACACGTACATCTTCGAGCTCGACATCATGGGCTTGACACCGGGCTCGGCGTTGGGCCGTGCGGCGGTGTACTCGGCCTGGGTCTGGCGCAGCTTGGGGCCGGCAGATCCAGTGGGAACGGGTGGCGTGCGGCGAGTGGTCTTGGCGGGTGGGGGCCGGGGGGTCGCCCCGCTCAGCTCGAAGGCTGTATTGTCCTATGAAATTCTCCCCATCGCATCCGGGCCAGCCTGGGGGGCTGTCGGGACCACGATGGCCGCACACGACGGTGCATACTCCGCGCCGCCTTTGCCGTGCTCACCTACCGCGCTACGGCGCCGCCCCGACCATGACGTTCCTGCCGCCCGATCACCCTGAGCGACTGGTCCTGGCCGACGAAGTTCATGCCCGCCCGCCGGAGCCCCTGAGCACGCCGGCTCGCGCCACCTTCGTGGCCGTGCTGTTCAGCCCCGACGAGCGCGATCCCGAGCGCCAGCATCTGGCCTGCCTGTGTGCGCGCTACGACGTGGTGCCCCCGCCTGCCGGCACGACGCAGTTCAGCGCCCGGCTGGGTGGGCTGCGCATGAAGTGGGAACGCCATGGCGAGTTTTCGGGCTACACCTTCTTCGCTGCCGAGCCGGCCGCCAAGCCCTTTGTGGACACGGCAGTGGCCGCCTTGCCCGCGGGCTGGTTGCAGGGCCTGCCCGGTCGCACGGTGGCTGCGGCGCATGCCGTGTTGATCAAGGGCCAGGGTTGCGTGCCCAGCATGCAGGCGCTGGCCGAGTACTTCGATGGCAACACGCCAGTGGGCGCTGCGGTGGGCGCCGACATGGGATACGCGTTCACCGACTTCCGCATCCACGGCGACGGCTGCGGCCGCTTTGTGATGTTGGACGACGGCTTCACACCCAACCAGGCCGGTCGGCTGCTGCAGCGGCTGTTCGAGATCGACGCCTACCGCATGCTGGCCTTGCTGGCGTTGCCGATCGCGCGTCGCCAGTCGCCGCGCATCGTGGCCATCGAACAAGCCCTGGCCGAGCTGACCGACGGCATCGCCCGCGAGGACGGCCGCGAAGAGGCGCTGCTGCACGAGCTGACGCGGCTGGCCGCCGAGGTCGAGAGCGGCCTGTCGGCCAGCCAGTTCCGCTTCGGCGCCTGCCGCGCCTACAGCGAACTGGTGCGCACCCGCATTGAAGAATTGCGCGAGCAGCGCGTCCCGGGCTTGCAGACGATTGCCGAGTTCATGACCCGCCGCTTCACACCGGCCGTCACGACCTGCCAGACCGTGTCGCAACGCCTGCATGACTTGTCGGAGCGTGTCGCGCAGGCCAGCGGCTTGCTGGCCACGCGGGTGGGCATCGCGCGCGAGCGCCAGAACCAGGACCTGTTGACGTCGATGAACCGCCGTGCGCGTTTGCAGCTGCGCCTGCAGCAGACGGTCGAAGGCCTGTCGATTGCCGCCATCGTCTATTACGTGGTGGGCTTGCTCGGCTATGTCACCAAAGCCTTGAAGGCGGGCGGCCTGGCGCTCAACAGCGACCTCGCCGTGGGACTGGCCGTCCCCGTCGTAGCGGGGCTGGTCTTTGTGGCCGTGCGCCGCGTGCGACGCCGAATTGCCCATGCCGAACCCGATGACGCGATGCAGGGCGAGCACGCCCCCAGGACCCAAGGCAGCCCTTGGCGTCATTGACGCTTGCGTTCTGCGCCACCGGCGGCCAGGCCGTGGCGCGTGCGGTGTGGGGCGCCGCCCGGGGCAGCCGCGGCGCAGGTTGATCGCGGGCCGTGCGGATTTGCTCTGGGCCCGGCCCGGGCGCGCGGCACTGGGCGCTGCGGTATAAATCGCCCTCCCCGCACAGGACTGCCGAGGTGGGTTCGTTCGCCAACGACGCCTCGGGCCCCGACTTGGTCCCGATTTTCCCGCTATTTTCTGCAAGGACACCCATGACCCCGACCCTCCTGGACCTACTGGCCACGGGCGCCCCCACGGCACCCGCGCTGAGCGCACCCGACCGCCCGGCGCTTGATTTCGCCGGGCTGCGCGGGTTGGTCAGCCAGACCGTGGCCGCGCTCAACGCCATGGGCATAGGCCGCAACGACCGTGTCGCCATCGTGCTGGCCAATGGGCCCGAGATGGCCGCCTGCTACATCGCCTGCGCCAGCGGCGTGACCAGCGCGCCGCTGAACCCCGCCTACCGCGCCGAGGAGTTCGAGTTCTACCTGTCCGACCTGAACGCCAAGGCCCTGATCGTCGAGCAGGGCAGCACCTCGCCCGCCATCGAAGTCGCCCAGCGGCTGGGGGTGCGCCTGGTCGATCTGGTGACGCAGGCCGGGCAGCCCGCAGGCAGCTTCACACTCGTG
This sequence comes from Burkholderiales bacterium, assembly GCA_031420055.1. GTDB lineage: Bacteria > Pseudomonadota > Gammaproteobacteria > Burkholderiales > Burkholderiaceae_C > Rubrivivax. The sequence continues at coordinate 13,430 of JANOLY010000167.1, forward strand.
CCGCGCGACGGCCTGGGCGGCACGCCAGCCGTCCAAGGGGGGGCCGCCCAACTGGACGATGTCTCGATGGTGCTGCACACCTCGGGCACCACCTCGCGGCCCAAGATCGTGCCGCTGTCGCAAGGCAACCTGGTGGCCTCGGCCCTGCACATCGGGCGCACGCTGCGCTTTGTGCCGGGCGACTGCGGGCTGAACGTCATGCCGCTGTTCCACATCCACGGCCTCATCGCCGGGGTGCTGGCGCCCCTGGCGGCGGGCTCGCAGGTGTTCTGCACGCCGGGCTTCAACGCGCTGAAGTTTTTCGGCTGGATGGACCAAGCCCAGCCCACCTGGTACACGGCCGTGCCCACCATGCACCAGGCCATCCTGTCACGCGCCGGCAAGAACGCGGACGTGATTGCGCGCCACCCGCTGCGCTTCATCCGCTCGTCGTCGTCGTCGATGCCGCCGCAGGTCATCAAGGAAGTCGAAGAGGTGTTCGGCGCACCCTTGATCGAAAGCTACGGCATGACCGAAGCCGCGCACCAGATGGCCTCCAACCCACTGCCACCGGCCGTGCGCAAGCCGGGCAGTGTGGGCGTGGCGGCGGGGCCCGACGTGGCCATCATGGACGAGCACGGCCAACTGCTGGCGCAGGGCGCGACCGGCGAGATCGTCATCCGCGGCCCCAACGTGACCCGCGGCTACGAGAACAACCCCAAGGCCAACGCCGAAGGTTTTGCCAACGGCTGGTTTCGCACTGGCGACCAGGGCGTGATCGACACCGACGGCTACATCAGCCTGACCGGTCGGCTCAAGGAAATCATCAACCGCGGCGGCGAAAAGGTCAGCCCGCGCGAGGTGGACGAGATCCTGATGGACCACCCCGCCGTGGCGCAGGTGGTGTGCTTTGGCATGCCGCACCCCAAGCTCGGTGAAGAAGTCGCCGCCGCCGTGGTGCTGCGCGAAGGCCAGCAGGCCAGCGAACGCGACCTTCAGGCCTTTGTCAGCGCGCGTGCAGCCGACTACAAGGTGCCCAAGAAAATTCTGTTCATGGACGAGATTCCCAAGGGCGCCACGGGCAAGTTGCAGCGCATCGGCCTGGCGGCCAAACTGGGCCTGGGCTGAGGGCCGTCGACCACAGAACCGCGTTTTTCGTTCGCCGGTGCAAGCCGGCGGTTTCCCACCCAGGGCGACGAGAAAGGGGCGCGTGATGTCGATCCAGCGCTGCTTTTCGCGGTCGTGCGCGGCGGGGGCTGCAATCGCCGTTACCTCACCGCTGGCTTGTGCAGCGGCTGGGCTGAATGCGGCTAGGACGCCCACCACTCACCCACAAAACGCGGCGCCAGAAAGTCGCATAGGCTCCTGACTTTGGACGGCAGCATCTTGGGTGACGGAAACACCGCATGCACCTCCTGTGCCGGTAGCTGCCAGCGTTCCAGCAACGGCTGCAGCGCACCCGACACCACCGAACTGTGTGCCACGTAGCGCGGCAGCACCGCCACACCGAGCCCGGCACGCGCCGCCGACAGCAGCGCCGACAGGTTGTTGCTGCGCAGCGGGCCACTCACAGCCACGGGCACGGCGGCCCGGCCCTGCGCGCTGCTGAAGTGCCAGCGCTCGTCACCCTGCACGGTGCTGTAAACGAGGGCCTGGTGCTGGCCCAGATCAGCAGGTTTCTTCGGCGTGCCGTGGGCCGCCAGATAGCTGGGTGCAGCCACCAGCGCCCAGGGGTTGGTGCCCAGGTAGCGTGCGCCGAGTTGCGAATCTGCCAGCCGCCCCATGCGCAGGGCGACATCAATGCCCTGCTCCACGAGGTTGACGTAGCGGTCTTCGAAGCTCAGTTCAACCTGCAACGCCGGGTGCTGGCGCATGAACTCCAACACCAGCGGCGTCAGCACGCGGCGGCCAAAGGCCACCGAGGTGCTGATGCGCAGCGCGCCACCCAGCCGCGTCTGCATCAAGAGTGCCAAGTTGTCGGCCTCTTCCAGTTGCTGGGCAATGGCCTTGCACTTGTCGTAGTAGGCCGCGCCCACCTCGGTGGCCACGACGCCGCGCGTGCTGCGGTGAAGCAGCCGCGCGCCCAGGCGTTTTTCCAGCGCCGCCACATGTTTGGTGGCGGTGGGCTGGGTGATGCCCAGGCCGGCACTGGCCTTGCTGAAGCTGCCGGTCTCGACGACGCGGATGTACAGGCGAATGCCGGCGACGGTGTCCATTGCCGGCACTGTAGCGCCTGCGCCTCTGCGGCTCGACAGCGGGCAACCAGCCGATACCGCCCGGCGCCAGGGCGCCGCCCGCACAGGCGGTATTCCACAGCGGAATAGCAACTATCCGAGGCCTGGTCTTCCCGCCGGCGGGCATTGGCTTGAGCATCCAGCCCAAACCACCAGGAGACAGCGATGAGCAAGATGAGAGCCGCCATGGCAGCCGTGCTAGTGATGGAGAAAGAAGGTGTCACGCAGGCTTTTGGTGTGCCCGGTGCCGCCATCAATCCACTCTACGCGGCGCTGCGCGAGAGGGAATCGATCAGCCACATCCTGGCCCGCCATGTTGAAGGCGCTTCGCACATGGCCGAGGGCTACACGCGCGCCAAGGCCGGCAACATCGGCGTCTGCATCGGCACCAGTGGCCCGGCCGGCACCGACATGATCACTGGCCTGTATTCGGCCATCGCCGACAGCACCCCCATCCTGTGCATCACTGGCCAGGCGCCGCGGGCGCGTTTGTACAAAGAAGACTTCCAGGCCGTTGACATCGAATCGATCAGCAAACCCGTCACCAAGTGGAGCGTGACCGTGCGTGAACCGGCGCTGGTGCCGCGCGCCTTCCAGCAGGCCTTTCACCTGATGCGCAGCGGCCGCCCGGGCCCGGTGCTGATCGACCTGCCCTTTGACGTGCAGATGGCCGAGATTGAATTCGACATCGACACCTATGAGCCGCTGGCCGTCTACAAACCCGCCGCCTCGCGCAAGCAGATCGAACGGGCGCTGGACATGCTGATGGCCTCAGCCAAGCCGCTGATCGTGGCTGGCGGCGGCGTCATCAGCGCCGATGCCTGCGCGCTGCTGGTGGAATTTGCAGAGATCACCGGCGTGCCCGTGATCCCCACGCTGATGGGCTGGGGCGCGATCCCTGACGACCATCCGCTGATGGCCGGCATGGTGGGCCTGCAAACCAGCCACCGCTACGGCAACGCCACGATGCTGGCGAGCGACTTCGTGCTCGGCATCGGCAACCGCTGGGCGAACCGCCACACCGGCAGCACCGAGGTCTATTGCAAGGGCCGCACCTTTGTTCACATCGACATTGAGCCGACGCAGATCGGGCGTGTCTTCAACCCCGATCTGGGCATCGTCAGCGATGCCAAGGCTGCGCTCGAACTCTTTGTTCAAGTGGCGCGTGAACGCAAGGCCGCGCAGCAGTTGCGCGACTACAGCGACTGGGCCAGCCGCTGCACTGAGCGCAAGAAGCTCATGCACCGCAAGACGCACTACACCGAAACGCCGATCAAGCCGATGCGGGTCTATGAAGAGATGAACGCCGTGTTCCCGCGCGACACCATCTACGTCACGTCAATTGGCCTGAGCCAGATCGCCGGTGGGCAATTCTTGAGCGTCTTCGGCCCGCGCCAGTGGATCAACTGCGGCCAGGCCGGCCCGCTGGGCTGGACCATTCCGGCCGCGCTGGGTGTGGTGGCCGCAGACCCCACGCGCACGGTGGTGGGGCTCTCGGGTGACTACGACTTCCAGTTCCTGATCGAAGAATTGGCGGTGGGTGCTCAGTTCAGGTTGCCCTATGTGCAGGTGCTGGTGAACAACAGCTACCTGGGCCTGATCCGGCAAAGCCAGCGCGGCTTCGATATGGACTTTTGCGTGCAGCTGGCTTTTGAGAACCAGAACGTCGAGGACGCCACGCTCAAGAGTTATGGCGTTGACCACCAGGCCGTGGTGCAGGGCCTGGGCTGCAAGAGCCTGCGCGTGTCCGATCCTGAAAAGATCCAGGCCGCCTTGGCGGGCGCGCTGGCCTTGGCGAAGAAGTACCGCGTGCCGGTGGTGGTGGAGGTGATCCTGGAAAAGGTCACCAACATCGCGATGGGCACCGAGATCGACAAGATCAATGAATTCGAGGCCATCGACTGCCGCCACCCCGACGGCCGGCAGGGTCTGGAGATGGCGGGGCTGCTGGAATGAGGGCCGTGCGCCAGGCCGCTAACATCCGGTCCCCATCCCCTCGGTCGATCGCGTGCCGTACCCGGCAGGCGAGGGGCGCATTCATTCACCCGG
>JANOLY010000168.1:0-5655 GCA_031420055.1 Burkholderiales bacterium
TCGGCCGCGCGCTGCAAACCGAGTACGGGCAGGAGCCGCAGTGCATCCTGACCATGCCCTTGCTCGAGGGGCTGGATGGCGTCGAGAAGATGTCCAAGAGCAAGAACAACTGCATCGCCATCACCGAAGACGCCAACACCATGTTTGCCAAGGTGCTGTCGATCAGCGACGTGCAGATGTGGAAGTGGTTCGAGCTGCTCAGTTTCCGGCCGCTGGCCGAGCTGGCACGCCTGAAGGCTGAGGTCAACGCGGGGCGCAACCCCAAGGACGCGAAGGTCTTGCTGGCCACCGAGATCACCACGCGCTTGCACAACGCCGCGGCAGCCGCCGCAGCGCATGAGGACTTTCAACGCCGTGCTGCCGGCGGCGTGCCTGACGAGATTGCCGAGCTGTCGCTGACCGGCGCGCCGCTGGCCATAGGCAGCTTGCTCAAGCAGGCCGGCCTGGCGCCGTCCACCAGCGAGGCGCTGCGCCTGGTGGAGCAAGGCGGCGTGCGCATCGACGGCACGGCGGTCAGCGACAAGACGCTCAAGGTCGGTGCCGGCAGCTTTGTGGTGCAGGTGGGCAAGCGCAAGTTCATGCGCGTGCATCTGGGCGCTTAGTCCGCGCTGTGATCGCCCTGGTCCAGCGTGTGCGCCAGGCCCGCGTTGAAGTTGACGGCGCGGTGATCGGCGCCATAGACCAGGGCCTGCTGGTGCTGGTCTGCGCCGAGCCGGCCGACACCTCCGAGCTGGCGGCGCGCCTGGTCGACAAGCTGCTGAAACTGCGCATCTTTGCCGATGCTGCTGGCAAGATGAACCTGAGCCTGCAGGACGTGAACGGTGGCTTGCTGCTGGTGTCGCAGTTCACGCTGGCGGCGGATACCTCACGCGGCAACCGCCCGAGCTTCACCGCTGCTGCCGCGCCCGAACTGGGGCGGGCGCTCTTCGGTGAACTGCTGCGCCTGGCGCGCGCGCGCCACCCCCTGGTGCAGGCCGGCGAGTTTGGTGCCGACATGCAGGTGCACCTGGTGAACGATGGGCCAGTGACGATTCCGCTGCGCCTGGTCTGAAACGAACAAACCCGCCGAAGCGGGTTTGCAGTGGCCGGCCAAGACGTGCGCAGGCGCGTCTTTACGTCCTCAGTCGCCTGGCAGGCCGCGGCCTCGCAGAGCTCGGCCCCCTCCTGAGGCGTAAAGACGTGCGCAGGCACGTCTTTACGTCCTCAGTCGGCGTACTGCCCAGCGGCCTTGATGGCGGGGCCCCACTTGTTGATCTCGGCTTCAACGAAACGCTTGTGGTCGGCCGGGTTGGTACGGTTGTCGGTGACGATGACGGCACCCAGGGCTTCCTGGCGCTTGATGAACTCGGGGTCCTTGAGCGCGTTTTTCAGCGCGGTGTTGACCATGTCCAGCACCGGCTTGGGCGTGCCCTTGGGGGCGTACATGCCATGCCAGACCGAGACGTTGAAGCCCTTCAGGCCCTGGCTGTCCAGCGTCGGCAGCTTGGACAGCGCCGCCGTGGTCAGCGGCTTCATGGTGGTCACGGCGTAGGCCTTCACCTTGCCGCCCTCGATCTGCGGTGTGGTGTTGGTGGTCTGGTCGCACATCAGGTCGACCTGGCCGCCCAGCAAGTCGGTCATGGCCGGTGCCGTGCCCTTGTAGGGGATGGTGGTCATGTCGATCTTCACCGCCTGCTGGAACAGCAGGCCGCACAGATGCGAGGCCGCGCCCAGACCAGCGTTGGCCAGGTTGATCTTGCCCTTGTTGGCTTCCATCCACTTCACCAGTTCGGCGTAGTTGTTGGCCGGCAGGCCGGGCTTGCCGATCAGCGTCATCGGCACTTCATTGATCATGCCCAGGTATTCGAAGTCGTCGAGCGTCTTGTAGGGCAGCGTGCGGTACAGCCCGGGGCTGGTGGCCATGCCGATGTGGTGCAGCAAGAAGGTGTAGCCATCAGGCGCAGCCTTGGCGGCCTTGGCAGCACCCAGGGTGCCTCCGGCGCCGCCCACGTTTTCGATGACGACCGTCTGGTTGTTCAGACCCTTGCGCAGCACTTCGGCCAGGTCGCGTGCCACTTTGTCGGTGGGGCCACCGGCGGCAAACGGCACGATGATGGTGATGGGCTTTTCCGGGTAGGACGCCGCGGCGGTGCCCACGGCAGTCAGGGTGGCAAGTGCGACGAGCAGACGGTTCATGGTTGTCTCCGGGAGGATGTTGGTTGGAGCAAGGCCCAGGATGCTAACGGTCACGGGCCGCATGGCAGGAGTGGGAACTACTTATCCACGCTGGGCCCGAGGCATCAGCGAACGCTGTGTTCAGGCGTAGCTGCGGGTGTCGTCGATGACCTTGCCGTCGTTGGCCAGCGCACCGGGTGCGGCCAGCGCCACGTCGGCGCGCAATTTGGTCACGTCGCGCACGCTGGCCGCCACGGCCGTGGCCAGGGCCGGGTCGGTGCTGCGGGTTTCGATGTGCAGCGTCATGCGGTCGTTGGCCATCTCGCCGGCCACCACCAGGCGGGCCTTGACGACCTCGGGGTGGCGCTTGATGACCTCGGCCACCTGGCTCGGGTGCACGAACATGCCGCGCACCTTGGCGGTCTGGTCGGCGCGGCCCAGCCAGCCCTTGATGCGGGTGTGGGTGCGGCCGGTGGGGCAGGGGCCGGGCAGCACGGCGCTCAGGTCGCCGGTGCCAAAGCGCACCAGCGGGTAGTCGGGGTTGAAGACCGTGACCACGACTTCGCCGACTTCGCCGTCCGCCACCACGTCACCCGTGCCCGGGCGCACGATCTCCACCAGCACGCCTTCATCGACCACCAGCCCCTGGCGCGCGGCGGTTTCGAAGGCCACCACGCCGACGTCGGCGGTGGCATAGGCCTGGTAGGCGGCCACGCCGCGCTCCTGCAGCCAGTCGCGCAGGCTGGGCGGGAAGGCCTCGCCGCTGAGCAGCGCCTTCTTCAGGCTGGGCAGGGCCAGGCCGGTCTCGGTCGCTTTTTCGAGCAGGATGCGCAGGAAGCTGGGCGTGCCGGTGTAGCCGTCGGGGCGCAGATGTTCCATGGCCTGCAGTTGCAGTTCGGTGTTGCCCACGCCGCCCGGGAACACCGTGCAGCCCAGGGCGTGGGCGCCACCTTCCATGATCCATGCGCCGGGCGTCAAGTGGTAGCTGAAGCTGTTGTGCACCAGGTCACCGGCCACGAAGCCGGCCGCGCGCAGTGCCCGGGCGCTGCGCCAGTAGTCGGCGTTGCTGCCTTCGGGCTCGTAGATCGGCCCGGGCGATTGGTAGACGCGGCGCGCCGGCCGCAGCGCGCGTTGCGACGCCCAGCCCAGTGCCGAAAAGCCGCCAAAGGCATCGCTGCCGCGCAGGGCTTGCTGGGATTGCAGCAGCTCGTGCTTGCGCGTCACCGGCAGCCGCGCCAGCGCAGCCAGCGTGGTGATCTGCGCCGGCACCACGCCCGCCAACCTTTCAGCCAGTGCGGGCACGGCCAGGGCAGCCTGCAGTTGCGCTGGCAGGGCGATGGCCAATGCCTGTTCGCGTTCAGCCGCGCTGCGTGTTTCCAGGGGTTCGAGCTTCATGGTGTGCGCCGGGGGGTTCAGGGCAGCAAGCCCAGTTCGTGTTGCAGCCGCTTGGTCAGCTTGCCAGCCACCAGTGCATGTGAGCGCGTGATGAGCGCGTCCAGGTCGTCGGCCGTCAGTCCGTGGCCCGTCTGCACCTGCACCCACTTGGCACGCGCCAGGTACGGCGCGGGCACCACGCCGGGCACCGAGGTCAGTTCCAGAAAGCGTTCGTCGTCGACCTTGAAGCTGCAGATGGCGGCCCGCCCTTCGCGCAGCAAGAAGACGCAGAACATCTTGGCCCCCACGCTGAATACCAGGTCGGCGCCCCATTTGATGTCTTCGGTGGCGGCCGGCAGCAAGGCGGCCAGGGCGCGTTGCGGCTCGAAGTCGACGGCAGCAGGTGGGCGCGGCATTACTCGTCCTGGGCCCAGCGTGCCAGGCGCTTTTTGACGTCGTCGATGAACTTGCGCTGCTCGGCGGCCGAGCGCAGCACAAGGCGGTCCCACTCGGGCATCAGCGCTGGCTTGCGCGCAACGCGCGCCTGCACCGCGTCGGCGTCGGCACCGAGCTCGATGACACGGCGGCCGCGAAGCTCGAATGCGCTGCCACGTTCGTTCAGCTTGAGGTCGCGCAACGCACGCTGCAGTTGCAGCAGGGCCGCTTCGGGCTTGAACGCAGGCGGCGCAAAGCTCAGCTCGTCGTCGCTCACGACAACCAACGCTTTCTGCGCTTGTAGCTCTTGCCGCCCTTGAAGCTCTTGCGCGGGTTGTCGTCGCTACCGCCACCCATGCCCAGGTAGAACTCCTTCACGTCTTCGTTTTCGCGCAGCGCGGCGGCCTGACCGTCCATGACGATGCGGCCGTTCTCCAGGATGTAGCCGTAGTCGGCATAGCGCAGCGCCATATTGGTGTTCTGCTCGGCCAGCAAAAAGGTGACTTTCTCGCGCTGGTTGAGGTCCTTCACGATCTCGAACACCTCTTCGACGATCTGCGGTGCCAGGCCCATGCTGGGCTCGTCCAGCAGCACCATCTTCGGGTTGGCCATCAGCGCGCGGCCGATAGCGCACATCTGCTGCTCACCGCCCGAGGTGTAGGCCGCCTGGCTGGAGCGGCGGGTCTTGAGGCGCGGAAAATAGTTGTAGACCTTCTCCAGCGTGGCGGCCACGGCGGCCTTGCCGTCCTTGCGCGTGTAGGCGCCGGTCATGAGGTTGTCCTCGATGGTCAGATGAGCGAAGCAGTGTCGGCCCTCCATGACCTGGATCACACCGCGGTTGACCATCTCCGAGGTCGACAGCCCTTCGATGCGCTCGCCGCGCAACTCGATGCTGCCCTTGGTGACCTCGCCGCGTTCACCGGCCAGCAGGTTGCTCACGGCTCGCAAGGTGGTCGTCTTGCCCGCCCCGTTGCCGCCCAACAGCGCCACCACGCCACCCTCAGGCACTTGCAGGCTCACGCCCTTGAGCACCAGGATGACGTGGTTGTAGATGACCTCGATGCCGTTGACGTTGAGGAAGATGTTGGACATGGGTTCACCGCGTCTGGCGTCCCTCTGCCGCAAGCGGCAGAGGGAGCACAAGTCAAGTTACGACTGGCAATCCGCAGGGTCGCGGCGTGTCAGCTTCTTCTCGCCGGCGTACTTCTCGGCCGATGCCTTGACCAGGGGCTTGATGATCTGGTCATCGGCCTGCAGCCAGTCCGACGACCAAGTGAACTTGGCGCCGTCCCAGGTGTGTACACGCGCCCAGGCCGAACCCATGTGGTCGAAGCAGCTGGTCGAGACCGGCCGCATCACGCCCTTGAAGCCCAAGGCGTCGAGCTTGGCCTGCGTGAGGTTCAAGTTTTCGTAGCCCCAGCGCGCTTGCTCGCCGAGCATGATCTTGCCCTTGCCGAAGCGCTCTTGCGCGGCGCGCACGCCTTCCACCGACAGCATGGCGCCGACCACACCGCGCATGTACAGCACCTGGCCGACTTCTTCCTTGGGTCCCGTGCCCTGGCCCTTGTCATGCACCTTGGCCAGGATCTCCTTGACAACGGCGGCATCGGGCTCGGCACCGTGCTGCATCATCACCGCGCTGTAGCCCTTGGCGGCAGCACCGATGTCGCGCAGGTCGGGCTCGGCGCCGCT
>JANOLY010000169.1:0-12292 GCA_031420055.1 Burkholderiales bacterium
CGCGTTTTTCACCGCGCTGACCATCTGGTTCAGCGGGTCGGTCAGGGCTTCCAGGATCTCGTTGGACGAGATCGTGAAGCTGCGCGGCACGCCCTCGCTGAGGTTGCGGCCCTTGACTTCGATTTCCTTGACCTCGCTGCCGGGGAAGGCGCTGCCGATGCTCTTCTTGATCATCTCGGCGGTGGGCTCGCCGATCAACATGCCGTAGTTGCGGCGGATGTAGTTGATGATGCTTTCGTCGAACTTGTCGCCGCCGACACGGATGCTGCCCTTGTAGACCATGCCGCCCAGGCTGATGACGCCGACCTCGGTGGTGCCGCCGCCGATGTCGACCACCATCGAGCCACTGGCTTCGCTCACCGGCAGACCGGCACCGATGGCCGCGGCCATCGGTTCTTCGATCAGGAAGACATCAGAAGCACCCGCGCCCAACGCGCTTTCGCGGATGGCGCGGCGTTCTACCTGGGTCGAGCCGCAGGGCACGCAGATGATGATGCGTGGGCTGGGCCGCAAGATGCCGCGCGGGTGCACCATCCTGATGAAGTGTTTGAGCATCTGCTCGGTGACGGTGAAGTCGGCGATCACGCCGTCCTTCATCGGCCGGATGGCTTCGATGTTGCCGGGCACCTTGCCCAGCATGGCCTTGGCCTCGCGGCCGACGGCCTGGATGGACTTCTTGCCGTTCGGGCCGCCTTCATGGCGGATGGCGACGACGGAAGGCTCGTCGAGCACGATGCCCTTGCCACGCACGTAGATCAGCGTGTTGGCGGTGCCCAGGTCGATGGCCAGGTCGGTGGAAAAGTAGCGGCGCAGTGAAGCAAACATGTGGGCGGGGTTGAATCGGGTGCGCTGGTGCGGGCGGTTGGTGCGTGCGGTGCATTCGTCGGCCGCTGTGGGCCGGGGCAGGGCGCGAAAAAACGCTCTCGCCCGAGCGTGTGAAAAGACGGTGTCCGAATGCGGGTCTGGCAGCTATCGGGCCGCAACGACTTGTGCGGCCTGGTCCTGTGCCAATTCCTGGCAAAGGGTGCTGCAGGTAGCCGGCGATAATAACGTATCCACCCACCGATTCAGGGGGGTGCGCGCTGCAAATTCAAGCGGCTGCCGCCCGGCCCCGACCACATCAACACCCACCCAACGATGGCCCTGACCCCGCAGGACGTGAGCCGCATTGCCCACCTGGCCCGGCTCGAGCTTGGCCCCGACGAGTCGGCGCAGATGCTTACACAATTGAACGGTTTCTTCCGCATCGTCGAGCAGATGGGCGCGGTGGACACGCGCGGCGTGGAGCCGCTGTACACGCCGCTGTCGGCCGTGCAAGTGGTCAGCCTGCGTTTGCGCGACGACGTGGTAACCGAAGGCGACCAGCGCGAACGCAACCAGGCCAGCGCGCCGGCGGTCGAGGGCGGGCTGTTTCTCGTGCCCAAGGTGATCGAATGACGGCCACCCTGCACCCCCTGGGCGTGGCAGGCTGGTCGCGCGAACTGGCCGCCGGTCGCGTCAGCAGCGTTGAGCTGACCCAGGCCCTGTTGGCCGCCGCCAGCGCCGACCTGGCCGCCGGCCCCGCCGGGCTGGGCGCCTTCCTGGCCGTCGGCGCAGACGCCGCCCTGGCCCAGGCCCACGCTGCCGATGCCCGCCGCGCGCGTGGCGAAGCCGGGCCGCTGACGGGCGTGCCGCTGGCGCACAAGGACATCTTCGTCACCGACTTCACCTCGGGCCGGCTGGCAAGCACCGCCGGCTCCAAGATGTTGGCCGGCTACCAAAGCCCGTTTGATGCCACCGTCGTGGCGCGGCTGGGTGCGGGTGAACCTGGCGGCGCGCCGGGCGCGGGCATGGTCACGCTGGGCAAGCTCAACTGCGACGAGTTCGCCATGGGCTCGGCCAACGAGAACTCGGCCTACGGCGCGGTGAAGAACCCCTGGGACCACGGGCGCGTGCCCGGTGGCTCGTCCGGCGGCTCGGCCGCGGCCGTGGCGGCCGGCCTGGTGCCTGCGGCCACGGGCACCGACACGGGCGGCTCCATCCGCCAGCCGGCCAGCTTTTGTGGCGTCACCGGCATCAAGCCCACCTATGGCGTGTGCAGCCGTTACGGCATGGTGGCCTTTGCCTCCAGCCTGGACCAGGCCGGCCCCATGGCGCGCAGCGCTGAAGACTGTGCGCTGCTGCTGTCGGCCATGAGCGGCTTCGACACGCGCGACGCCACCAGTGCCGAGCGTGCACCGCAAGACTTCCATGCGCAGATGCTGTTGCCGCGTGATGGCGCCAGCGTTGCGCAGCCCTTGCACGGGCTGCGCATCGGTCTGCCCAAGGAGTTTTTCCCCGCTGGCTTGTCGGCCGACGTCGAAGCCGCCGTGCGCGCCGGCCTGGCCGAGTTGCAGCGCCTGGGCGCCACGCTGGTCGATGTGAGCCTGCCGCGCACCGAGCTGTCGATTCCCGTCTACTACATCATCGCCCCGGCCGAGGCCAGTTCCAACCTGAGCCGCTTCGACGGCGTGAAGTTCGGCCACCGCGCCGCGCAATACGGCGACTTGCTGGACATGTACAAGAAGTCGCGCGCCGAGGGCTTTGGCCCCGAGGTCAAGCGCCGCATCATGATCGGCACCTATGTGCTGTCGCACGGCTACTACGACGCCTACTACGTGCAAGCGCAAAAACTGCGCCGCATGATCGCCGACGACTTCCAGGCCTGCTTTGCCGACTGCGACCTCATCGCCGGGCCCGTGGCGCCCAGCGTGGCCTGGAAGCTTGGGCGAATGAGCGACGACCCGGTGAAGAACTACCTGGCCGACATCTTCACCCTGCCCGCCAGCCTGGCCGGGCTGCCGGCGATGAGCGTGCCCGCGGGCTTCGCGAACTCGGAGGAAGGCGGCGGCCTGCCCGTGGGCTTGCAGCTCATTGGCAACTACTTCGACGAGGGCCGACTTCTGCACGCCGCACATGCCTTGCAACAGGCCACGGACTTCCACTCGCGCCTGCCGCCCGGGGTTTGACGATGCCCAGCGCCACACCACTCATCCGCGGCTACGAGGTCGTCATCGGCCTGGAAACGCACGCCCAGCTGTCCACCGCCAGCAAGATCTTCAGCGGTGCCTCAACCCGCTTTGGCGCGGCCCCCAACACCCAGGCCTGCGCGGTGGACCTGGCCCTGCCCGGCACACTGCCGGTGATGAACCGCGGCGCGGTGGAGCGCGCCATTTGCCTGGGCCTGGCGGTGCACGCCAAGGTGGCGCCGCTGTCGATCTTCGCGCGCAAGAACTACTTCTACCCCGACCTGCCCAAGGGCTACCAGATCAGCCAGTACGAGACGCCTGTGGTGCAGGGCGGGCGCATCGACTTTGTGCTGGGCGGCCAGCCGCGTTCGGTGCGCCTGACGCGCGCGCACCTGGAAGAAGACGCGGGCAAGAGCCTGCACGAAGACTACGCCGGCCAGACCGGCATCGACCTCAACCGCGCCGGCACGCCGCTGCTGGAGATCGTCTCCGAGCCCGACATGCGCAGCAGCGCCGAAGCGGTGGAGTACGCGCGCGCCCTGCACGCCCTGGTGGTGTGGCTGGGGGTGTGCGACGGCAACATGCAAGAGGGAAGTTTCCGCTGCGACGCCAACGTGTCGGTGCGCCGCCCCGGCGCGCCGCTGGGCACGCGGCGCGAGGTGAAGAACCTCAACTCCTTTCGCTTTCTGCAGCAGGCCATCGACTTCGAAGTGCAGTGGCAGATCGACCGCATCGAAGACGGCCTGGCCATCGATCAGGCCACCGTGCTCTTTGACCCCGCCACGGGCGAGACGCGCGCCATGCGCAGCAAGGAAAACGCCGACGACTACCGCTACTTCCCCGACCCCGACCTGCCGCCCTTGCTCATCTCGCCGCAATGGATAGAGCGGGTGCGCGCCGAGATGCCGGAACTGCCCGCCGCCATGGCCCAGCGCTTGCAACAAGGCGATGGCCTGACCGTGGCCGACGCCGCCGTGATGACGCAAAGCCGCCCCTTCGCCGCCTACTACGAAGCCCTGCGTGATGGCTGTGGTTCGGCCAAGCTGGCCGCCAATTGGCTCATGGGCGAGGTGTCCAAGCGGCTGAATGCGCAGGGTGTGGGCATCGAAGCCGCGCCGGTGTCTGCGCCGCTGTTGGCCGGCCTGATTCGCCGTGTTGTTGACGGCACCGTGTCCAACAACGGCGCGCGCCAGGTCTTCGACGCGCTGTGGTCGGGTGAGGGCAGCGATGTCGATGCCGTGATCGCCGCCAAGGGCTTGAAGCAGATGAACGACAGCGGCGCGCTGGAGGCCATCGTCGAGCAGGTGCTGGCCGCCAACGCACGCTCGGTCGAGGAGTTTCGCGCCGGCAAGGACAAGGCCTTCAACGCCCTGGTCGGCCAGGTGATGAAAGCCAGCCAGGGCCGCGCCAACCCCGCCCAGGCCGGCGAGTTGCTGCGCAAGAAACTGGGCTGATCAGCCCGTCGCTGAAGCTCAGCGCGGGGCGGGTTTGGCCGCCGCCGGCGGCAGCGCCGGGCGCTGCACGGGCGGCACCACCGGCAGCGCGCCCAGCGAGCCCGCCGGGGCGCCGGCCCACAGGCGGCGCAAGCGCTCCAGCTCGGCGTCGTACAGCCGGTTGATGCGGTCGAGCTCGGACTGCTGGTTCAGCGCCGAAGAACGCTGCCCTTCCACCGCCGCGTCGTTGGCGTCGAGCTGGCCCTTCAGCTTGCCTGGCAAGGGCTTGCCGGTATAGAACTCGGCCTCGCTGGTCAGGGGCTTGCGTTCGGCGGCCAGGTCGCGCAGGCGGTGCTCGGTGGCCCGTATGGCCAAGCGCACGGTGTCGGCCGCGGCCCCGCGGGCGCGTTGGTGCGCGGCCTCGTCGGGGTAGCGGGCCAGCAGGTTGCGGTCGCGGCGCACGGCGTCGGCGCGTGCGGCACGTTCCACCGCCGCGGCGCGGGCGCGGGCATCGGCCTCGGCGGCTTCTTCTGCAGTCAGCGTCGGTGGGACCACGTTGCGCACCGAGCCATCGCGGTTGAGCACCTTTTGCTCGCGGCTGCGGCATTCGTCGATAGGGCGGTCGGCGGTCAGGCGCCGGCCATCGGCGGTGACGCAGGTGTAGATGCCGCTCGGGGCGGCCGGCGCAGGCTGGGACCAGGCCGACGCCGCCGCACAGGCCAGCAAGGCGCCTGCGGCGAAGCTCGCTGTTGCGCTCGCGCAGCGGAACGTCGTCGGCGGCAGGCGACGGCGCAGGCGGGTCATTCAGACTCCGTAACGCTCGCGGTAGGCCTGCACGGGTGCCGCGGAGGCACGCAGGGCCGGGTCGTCGGCCAGGTGAAGGTAGCGCAACAAGTCGTCCAGCGTGGCAATGGCCACCACAGCCAGGTGCAGCTCGCGGGTAACGTACTGCACGGCGCTCCAGGGGGCGTCGATGCCGCCCTCGCTGGCGCGCTCCTGGCGGTCCAGGCTGATGGTCACGCCACACGGCGTGGCGCCTGCGGCCTGGATCATGCTGATCGCCTCGCGCACCGAGGTGCCCGCCGAAATCACATCGTCCACGATCAGCACCCGCCCGGCCACTGGCGCGCCCACCAGCGTGCCGCCCTCGCCATGGTCCTTGGCTTCCTTGCGGTTGTAGGCAAATGGCACGTTGCGTCCACGCCGGGCCAGTTCCACAGCCAGCGCCGCGGCCAGGGTGATGCCCTTGTAGGCCGGGCCGAACAGCATGTCGAACTCGAGGCCGCTGGCGAGCAGCCGCGCTGCATAGAATTCGGCCAGGCGGCCCAGCTTGGCGCCGTCGTTGAACAGCCCGGCGTTGAAGAAGTACGGTGACAGGCGGCCCGCCTTGGTCTTGAATTCGCCGAACCGCAGCACGCCGGATTCCACCGCAAACCGCACGAATGCCTGAGCCTGGGCCGCATCACTCGGGTCTGGGGCAGCGCTCGTCATCAGCAGGGGACCTCCGTGGGTTTCAGACTCGTCACACTCAACCTCAATGGCATCCGTTCTGCGGCCAGCAAGGGCTTTGTCGAATGGGCTGCCACGGTGGGCGCCGATTGTATGGGCGTGCAGGAGATCAAAGCCCAGGCCGAGCATGTCGTCGGCACCTTCGACCGCGTGGCCGGGCTACGCGGTCACTTCCACTACGCCCAAAAGAAGGGCTACTCGGGCGTCGGCCTGTACACCCAGAAAGTGCCCAGCAGTGTGATCACGGGATTCGATGGCGACGAGTTCGACGGCGAAGGCCGTTGGGTCGAGGCCCGGTTTGACTCGCTCTCGACGCGGCGGCGCTTCAAGAAGTTCAGCGTCATCAGCTGCTACTTCCCCAGCGGCAGCAGCAGCGAAGAGCGCCAGGCCGCCAAGTTCCGCTTCCTGGCGCGCATCTACCCGCACCTGATGGCGCTGAAGGCCGAGCGCGAGTTCATCCTGGTGGGTGACGTGAACGTGGCCCACCAAGCGATCGACTTGAAAAACTGGCGCAGCAACCAAAAGAACAGCGGCTTCCTGCCCGAGGAACGCGACTGGATGACGCGGCTGCTGGTCGAAGGCGGCCTGGTGGACGTGTTCCGCAACCTGAACCCGCACCCCGAGCAATACACCTGGTGGAGCAACCGCGGCCAGGCCTGGGCCAAGAACGTGGGCTGGCGGCTGGACTACCACCTGGCCACACCGGGCGTGGCGGCGCTGGCGCAGCGCGAACACATCTATCTGGAGCAGCGCTTCAGCGACCACGCGCCGCTGACGATTGACTACGGCTTCACGCTTTGACGGCCCGCCGAGCGCGTGATCGGCCGCTGTCGGCCGCAGTGGGCGTTGCAGGACTGACGCGGCCCGCGCTGCAGTGGACGGCCTTCAGAACACGTCAAGTGTTGGGAAAGCATCGCTGCCGGCCAAGCAGTTCGACAGCAGGCAGGCCAGGCCCAGGTCGCCGGTCCAAAGTGAGTGGCGGCCCTGGCCATGTTCGACGCGGTGTCGCTCGACCTGGCCGCAGCCGTGCATGGCCAGTGCGCGGGCGCGGTCGAGCCAGACCGGGTCGCCACTGCGTCGCCACAGCTTGAGCATCGCAAATCCGCTGCCCGCCGTGCCGTGGCACAGGCTGGCGCCTTTGCTCAGCGGGCCGGCGTGCCAGGTCAGTGCACCGGCCTGCAGCAGCAGGGTGTCCCACTCGGGCGTGTGCGGTGCGGCGGCCAGCCGGCAGACTATGCCCGGCGCGCCGTGGCAATCCTGCACCGGCGGCAGCCAGTCGGCCGGGCGCTGCGGATTGATGCCGGCAAACCAGTTCGCGCCGCCGTCGGCGTGCCGCGCGGTGGCCTGCAGCGTCGCCAGCGCGCGCGCGGCCACCAGGGCCACTTGTTCGGCGGGCAGCAGCGCCGCGGCCCGCAGGAACGGGTAGGCATTGCCGGCAAAACCATGACCGGCGCCGATGTAGCGCACCGGCGGGCGGCCATACAGGTTCTGCACCCACAGCCAAGTGCCGGTATCGGGATCGATCTCCATTTCCGCCAGCAGCGCATCGGCCGCCTCGCACACCAGCGCGGTCCAGCGCTGCTCGCCGGTGGCCTGGGCCATGTGGATGGCGGCCAGCACCGTGCCGGGGTTGCCCCACAGTGCCTCGCGCACAGGGTTGTGCAGGTTGCCCTGCACGGTGTCAAACAAGCGTTGGCCCACGGCTTCGTTGGGCTGCACAGTCCAGTGCAGCAGATCGAGCCCGGCATCACCGAATAAGTACGACGCGCTGCCGTGCTGGCTGTCAACAAGTTGCAGCCGGTTGGCTTCTCGCAGTTTGGCGACGAAGGGCGTGAAGTCCGGCAGCGCTTCGATCGCCCCGGCCTGCATGAGATGCCGCAGCGCCCAGATCTGCAGGGTCTGCCAGGTCCGATGCGGCGTGTAATGGCCGGTGAAGCGGGTGGGGCGGATGAGGTGCATGGCAGGTGCGGCTGCGTCGGGCGGCCGCCGAACAAGCCGGCGGCAACGGCCGGCCGCAAGCGCTGCTCGGCATGCACCTGGCCCGTTGGGGCCACCGACTCGCCAGGATGCTTCAATCGCGGCACCTGCCGCTAGCCGGGTCTGCCCATGAAGCTCTTCCTGTCCTACCCGTCTGCCGAGCGCCACTTGGCCGAGCGCCTGACGTTGGCCTTGGAAGCCGAGGGCCACGAGGTCTTCTTCGACCGCAGCGAGCTGCCCGCCGGCGAGGCCTTTCACCAGCGTCTGCGCCAGGGCATCCAGGACGCCGACACGATGGTCTTTCTGGTCACGCCCGGCGCGGTGGCGCCCGGCGCCTACACGCTGACCGAACTGGACATCGCGCGCCAGCGCTGGCGCCGCCCGGCCGGCCACGTGCTGCCGGTGATGGTGGCGGCCACAAACATCCACAGCTTGCCGCCCTACCTGGCTGCGGTGACCGTGTTGCAGCCGCAAGGCGACCTGGTGGCCGCCACGGTGGCTGCGGTGGCCACGCTGAACGGGGGCCGGCCAGGCCGTGCGCGCACCGTGGTGATCACCGGCGCACTGGTGCTGGTGTTGGCCGGCGCCGCGCTGTACGGCTTCAACCAACAACAGCAGCGCCGCGCTGTCGAGGCCGCGTTGCAACGCGACGCCGCCGCGGCTGCTGTCGCCAGCCAGCTCTGCGACGACGGCAGCCACGGCGCGGCCATGACGCAGCTGGCCGCCCTGGCTGCCAACCAGCCCGCATCACCCGTCGTGGCCACGCGGCGCGAAGACTGCGCCATGCGCTGGCTGCGCGAGATGCGCGCCACGCGCAGCGCGGCCGGGGTCCTGAGCTTCGACCAGCAAGTCGCCATCGTGCAGCCGGTGCTGGCGCAGGCGCTGGCCGGCGCGCAGGGCCAGCGCGCCGCCGACCTGCGCGCCCACCTGGGCTGGGGCGAGTACCTGCGCCGTCGTGAGGGTGTGGGCGCCGCCGCCCCCGAACCGCACTGGCAGCGCGCCATTGCCGACGACGCCAACAACGTCTACGCCCGCGCCATGTGGGGCAACGTGTTGATGCGCGCGCAGCTCGATGCGGCGCGTATGCATTTCGACCAAGCCCTGGCCAGCGGCCGCGAGCGGGCCTACGTGCGGCACATGCAGATGAGCGCATCGCTGGGCGGCAGCGACGAGTTGACCGCCTACGCCGTGGCGGTGGCCGACGAGATGCGCCGCGGCGGCGAAACCTTGACCGACGCACAACGCGGGCGCCTGTGGAGTCACGCCTTCGGTTCGCGCCTGCTCGACCCGTCCCTGCGCCAGGCCGTGTTCACTGCCGTGCCCGCAGCGGCACTGTTGGCCACCTACGAGTGGCTGTTCCCGGCGCAAGAAAACCAAGCGCCCAACAACCGGCTCGGCCGCTTCAACCTGGCCACGCTGCAGGCCCAGGCCGGTCAGCGCGACGCCGCACGTGCGGGTTTCGAATCCTTGCTGCGCGACCTGGTGGCTGACAGGAGCCGCGGCCCGCTGCTCGATCAATCGCGAGCCGGACTGGCTGCACTCAAGCAGGCGTCGGGCTGACACCGCCCCGCGCACAATCGAGCAGCGCTGCGCATCGCAGCGGCTGCAAGTCAACCACAAGACAACACCGCACACCATGCCCATCCAGTGGTTCCCCGGGCACATGCAGGCGACGAAAAAAGCGCTCATCAAGCGCCTGCCCGACATCGACGTGGTCATCGAGCTGCTCGACGCGCGCCTGCCCGGCTCCAGCGCCAACCCGCTGCTGGCCGAGCTGGCCGCCGGCAAACCGTCGCTGAAGGTGCTGAACAAACAAGACCTGGCCGACCCCGAGCGCACCGCTTTGTGGTTGGCCCACTACCAGTCGCTGCCCGGTACGCAAGCGCTGGGGCTGGACGCCAGCGAAGCCGCGCCCGCGCGCAAGCTGGTGGCCGCCTGCCGCGCGCTGGTGCCGCTGCGCGGCGGCATGGTCAAGCCGGTGCGCGTGCTGATCTGCGGCATCCCCAACGTCGGCAAGTCCACGCTCATCAACACCTTGAACGGCCAGCGCGTGGCCAAGACCGGCGACGAGCCGGGCATCACCAAGACCGAACAAAGGATCGCCCTGGAAAGCGACTTCTATCTCGTCGACACACCCGGCATGCTGTGGCCGCGCATCGTGGTCGAGCAAAGCGGCTACCACCTGGCCGCCAGCGGCGGCATAGGCCGCAACGCCTACGACGAAGAAGAAGTCGCCCTGGCCCTGCTGGCCAGCGTGCGCGGCCCGTACGGCCAGCGACTGCGCGTGCGCTACAAGCTCGACGATTTCTCGGCCGCCACCGACGAGGCGCTGCTGACCGAGATCGCGCGCAAGCGCGGCGGCCTGCGCGCGGGCGGCCAGGAGAACCTGCAGAAAGCCGCCGAGATCGCCATCAACGACTTCCGCAGCGGCGCCTGGGGCCGCATCACGCTGGAGACGCCGGCCGAATTCGCGCAATGGTGGGCCCAGGGCCAGGCGCGTGAAGCGCAGCGCCAGGCCAAGGCGCTGGCGCGGCCGTTGCGCCGCGGCAAGACCATAACGCGCGATGACGGTGCGGCCGACCCGGCACCCGACCTGGCATCCGAGCGGGCCGCCGAGCGGGCCGCCGAGACGGACGCGCCGCCCGCGTGAAAGCCTGTCGCCGAACCTGTCGCCGAACCCCCGGCGGGTTCTAAACTCCGCGGGTTCCCACCGCCCCAGGAGCCGCCCATGAACGCCCCCTTGCGCCCCACCGAGATCGCCGCGCTGGCCGCCTTTTCCAACGAAGCCTGGGACCAGCGCATCGTGCCCGCCGTCACCGAGTACATCGGTGTGCCGGCCAAGAGCCCCATGTTCGACGCCGACTGGGCCGCACGCGGCCTGCTCGACCGCGTGGTGCGCGACGCCGCCGCCTGGGTCGAAGCGCGCAAGGTGGCCGGCCTGAAGCTGGAAGTGGTGCGCATGCAAGGCCGCACGCCGCTGATCTTCTTCGAGCTGCCCGCCACCAAGCCCGGCAGCACCGACACCGTGCTGATGTACGGCCACCTGGACAAGCAGCCCGAATTCAACGGCTGGCGCAGCGACCTGGGCCCGTGGACCCCCAAGTACGAAAACGGCCTGCTCTACGGCCGTGGCGGCGCCGACGACGGTTATGCGGTGTACGCCAGCGTCACGGCCATTGAAGCGCTGCATGCACAGGGCATCGCCCACCCGCGCATCGTGGGCGTGATCGAGGCTTGCGAAGAAAGCGGCTCGTTTGATCTGCCGGCTTACCTGGACGTGCTCAAACCCCGCCTGGGCAATGTCAGCCTGGTGGTGTGCCTGGACTCCGGTGCCGGCAACTACGACCAGCTGTGGCTAACGACCAGCCTGCGTGGCATGGTCAGCGGTGTGCTCAAGGTCGAGATCCTGAGCGAAGGCATCCATTCAGGCGACGCCAGCGGCCTGGTGCCGTCGAGCTTTCGCATCCTGCGCCAGGTGCTGGACCGGCTGGAAGACAGCCAGACCGGCCGTTTGCTGCCGGAGAGCTTTCATTGCGAACTGCCCGCCTCGCGCCTGGCGCAGGCGCAGGCCACCGCGGCCATCCTGGGTGACGAAGTCTGGAAGCGCATGCCCTGGACTTGCGGCGCCGACGGCGGCCCCACGCTGCCCACCACCACCGACCCGATGCAGGGCCTGCTCAACCGCACCTGGCGGCCCACGCTCAGCGTCACCGGGGCCGAGGGCTTCCCGGAGTTGAAGAACGCCGGCAACGTGCTGCGCCCCTACACCGCCTTCAAGCTCAGCCTGCGCCTGCCGCCGCTGGTGGACGGCAACGAGGCCAGCGTCAAGCTCAAGGCGCTGCTGGAAGACAACGCGCCCTACAACGCCAAGGTGACGTTCCAGGCCGATGGCCGCGCCGGCGCGCTGGGCGCCACGGGCTGGAACGCGCCCGACCTGGCGCCTTGGCTGGACACGGCTTTGAACGCCGCCTCGCAAGCCCACTACGGCGCGCCGCTGGGCTACGTGGGCCAGGGGGGCACCATCCCGCTGATGAGCATGCTGCAAAAGGGCTTCCCGGCGGCGCAGATGATGGTCTGCGGTGTGCTGGGCCCCAAGAGCAACGCCCACGGGCCCAACGAGTTCTTGCATGTGCCCTACGGCAAGAAGCTCACGGCGGCGGTGGCGCAGGTGATCGCCGCCTGCCCCTGAGCACAGCGCGCTTCAGCTGCGGCCGGACGGCGGCTCGTGGTCGGTGTCGGGCTCGGCGCGCTCTTCGGGCCGCATGTCGTCCAGCGGGCCGTCCTCGGCGGGCAGCTCGGCGCTGACGGATTCGGCCAGGAAGCCGCCGCTCTGGTGCGCCAACAGCTTGGCGTAGTGGCCCTTCAACACCAGCAGCTCGGCGTGGG
>JANOLY010000170.1:0-2988 GCA_031420055.1 Burkholderiales bacterium
CCTCGACAGTCAGCTTACTGGCACAGCCCTGGACTCACGTTCCCGGCCATTTGCAGTCCTTCGTCGCCGATGGCTATCAGGCAAGCTGACGACCGGCGCGACCCATGCGCCTTCTGGCAGAGCTTGGCTGCGGAGACTGAAATCCCAGCGGGGCGACGGTGATACGCGCAGCACCTCGCGCTGCATGAACCACAGCACGCCCAGCACCTCGCTAAGCGTGGCGTCGTCGATGCCCGTCTTCTGTAGCGCGTCCCTCATATCGTCGATGACGCTCATGAACTCCTGCTTGCTGATGTTCATGCTGTGGTGCGTGGCCACCATGGCCTTGCCGGTGTAAGTCTCGGGCCCGCCGGTGGCGGCGCAGAAGAACTCAACCACGTGGCTCTGAACTTGGACCAGGTCTTCGCTGTGCAAGTAGCGGGCATTCACCAGGGGGCTGGCCAGGTGGTTCTTCGTTGGATCGGCGGTGATCCGGGTGATGCCTTCACGGCGACCCAGGCACTCATACAGGCTGGGTGTTGTTTGGTTCATATCGACTCTTTCCTTGAGGTGGGCCGGTCCACCGTTGGACCTGCGGCGATTGCAGGCTGGGCAGGCCGCCTTCTCTGATCGCTCACGCTTGCCCGGCGTGGTGGCGGCGTCCGGCCTGTCGTGTAGGCCGGCTGTCAGCGGACGGCGTGGCGCAGATGGTCGAGTCAGGAATCAAACTCCAGGGCGGCTGGATCGGGTGGCCGGGATGCGCATTCGATCTCGGCGGCATCCGGCCGGCGCGCAGGGTGCTCGGGCAGCTCGGGTTCGGGCAAGGCCTGCGCGGGCAGCGGCAGAGCACACAATCTCCTGATCGCCACGAGCCGTGAAACCCGCTTGATCGAACCGGAAACCGCTGGGCTCAGTTTCGGCCGCTGGGCTCTGATGCCGGCCGAGCGCCTGCTGTGCCGCGACGGACAGCCGGTGCCGCTGGGCGGCCGCGCCTTTGACCTGCTGGTCGCCTTGGCCAAGGGCCGCGGCGGTGTCGTCAGCAAGGCCGACCTGATGGACCAGGTCTGGCCCGGGATCTACGTCGACGAAAACAACCTGGCGGTCCAGGTGTCGACGCTGCGCAAGCTGCTCGGTGCGGCGGCGCTGGCCACGGTGCCGGGCCGCGGCTACCAGTTGACGCTGAGACCAACGCCGACGCACCCGCTGCCGCCTGCCAAGACCGTGCCGCCGCTGTCGACCGAACGCGGTTGCCAGCCGCTGCCGCTGCGCCCCACGGCCCTGATCGGCCGCGACGACGAGCTGTCGGCGCTGCTGCAGCTGCTGGACGAGCAGCGGCTGGTGACCCTGCGCGGCACCGGCGGCATCGGCAAGTCGACACTGGCGCTGGCAGCGGCCCATGCGCGCCGTGCCCAGCACCCCGATGCCGTGGCCTGGATCGAGTTGGCGGCCGTCGACGACGCAGGCGGCATCGCCAGCGCCGTCTGCGGTGCGCTGCGCCTGCCGGTGCCGGTCGCCGCCGACCCCTGGCCCTCGCTGCGCGAGGCCCTGCGACCGCTGTCGCTGCTGCTCGTCCTCGACAACGCCGAGCACCTCAGCGTGTCGCTGGCGCTGGAGGTCGCCGCGCTGCTGACGCAGGCGCCCCGGATGCGCCTGCTGGTCACCAGCCAGGTCACGCTCAAGGTCGATGGCGAACAGGTCATGCGCCTGGGCCCGCTGGCCCTGCCCGACGCGGCGTCCGAGGCTGATTCCGAGGCCGACTGCGAGCGCGCCGGCCGGTCCGGTGCCGTGGCGCTGTTCGTGGACAGGGTGCGTGCGTCCGATCGCGGTTTCAGGCTCACGCCCGACAACCTGGCCCAGGTGGCGGCGGTCTGTCGCCAGCTCGATGGCGTGCCGCTGGCGCTGAAGCTGGCGGCAGCCCGGCTGCCGCTGCTGGGGTTGGGCGGGCTGCTGCAGGCGCTGGGCAACCGGCTGAAGCTGCTCGCCGGCGGCCCCGGCAACGCCCCCGACCGCCAGCGCACGGTGGCCGCCGCGCTGGCGTGGAGCTGCTCGCTGCTCGAGCCGCCGGTGCTCAGCTTGTTCTGCCGAATTGGCGTCTGCGTGGGCAGCTTCACGCTGCCTCTGGCGCTGGCGCTGGGTGGCGACGATGGCGACGACATGCTCGATGCCGTCGAGCGCCTGGCGGTGCTGGTCGACCGGTCGCTGGTCGAGGTGGAGGCGGGCGAGCCGCCGCGTTACCGCCTGCTGCAAAGCGCGCGCGCGCACGCGCTGCAGCAGCTGGACCACCGCGGTGAACGCGCCGCCGTCGAGCGCCGGCATGCCGCCGCGATGGCTGCCTGGGCCGAGGCTGAGGAAGCCGCGGGCTGGCAGCGCAGCGACAACGTCGCCGCGGCCCTTGCACACGACGATCTCGACAACCTGCGTGCCGCGCTCGACACTAGTGCCCGCGACAACCCGGCCGCGGCGGTGGCGCTGTGGGGCGCCACCGCCGGGCTTTTCGTGCTGCTGGGGCTGGACCATGAGGCGCGCCGGCGCTGCCCGGCGCCCCCGGCGCGCGGCACCGAGGACGTCAGCGCGGCGACCGCACGCTACTGGCGCGTGCGCGGGCGTCTGCACTGGAACCGCCAGCAGGCCGCGGCGCACGCCGACGCCATGACGGCCGCCGCGCAGGCCCGCCATCTCGGCGACGCGCCGGGGCTGTACATCGCACTGTGTCTGGCCGCCGCAACCGGTGGCCCAGATGAGACGGCCGAGGGCCGGGCGATGCTGGACGAGGCCGCGGCCCTGGAGCGCCCCGACTGGCCGCCGCGGCTGCGTCACGAGCGGCCCTGGGCGGAGATCTACGTCTGCAAGCGCGCCGACGACAGCGCCGGCGCCCTGGCGGCAGCCGAAGCGGCCGGGGCGCTGGCCCGGGCGGCGGGCGCCGACATGCTTTTCTGGCAATCGCGTGCGGCCGTCGTGTCTTCGCTGCTGGCACTGGGCCGCGTCGTCGACGCGGTCGCGGTGGCGAGC
>JANOLY010000171.1:0-6470 GCA_031420055.1 Burkholderiales bacterium
TCGTGTTCTGGATGATCTTCGTCACGCTGATGCTGCCGGTGGAGGTGCGCATCCTGCCCACCTACCAGGTGGTGTCGGACTTGGGGCTGCTCAACACCTACGCCGGGCTGACCGTGCCGCTGATTGCCAGCGCCACGGCCACCTTCTTGTTCCGCCAGTTCTTTCTGACGGTGCCTGATGAACTGGTGGAAGCCGCGCGCATCGACGGCGCCGGCCCGATGCGTTTCTTCTGGGACGTGCTGCTGCCGCTGAGCCGCACCTCGATTGCCGCGCTGTTTGTCATCCAGTTCATCTACGGCTGGAACCAGTACCTGTGGCCGCTGCTGATGACGACCAGCGAGGACATGTACCCGGTGGTGATGGGCATCAAACGCATGATCACCGGCGGCGACGCGGCCACCGAATGGAATGCGGTGATGGCCACCGCGATCCTGGCGATGATCCCGCCGGCGCTGGTCGTCATCCTGATGCAGAAGTGGTTCGTCAAGGGCCTGGTCGACACCGAAAAATGAACGAGGCCTGACGATCAACATGGGTTCCATCGCACTTCGAAACGTCGAAAAGACCTACGGCGCAGGCGCCAAGGCCAACAAGGTGATTCACGGTGTCAACGTCGACATCGCCGACGGCGAATTTGTCGCCATCGTCGGCCCCTCGGGCTGCGGCAAGAGCACGCTGCTGCGCATGGTGGCGGGGCTGGAAGAAATCACGGGCGGCGAAATCGACATCGGCGGCCGGGTGGTGAACCAGCTTGAGCCCTCAGAGCGCGACATTGCCATGGTGTTCCAGAACTACGCCCTGTACCCACACATGAGCGTGTTCGACAACATGGCCTACGGGCTGAAGATTGCCAAGGTGCCCAAGGCGCAGATCGAAGAACGCGTGCAGAAGGCGGCGAAGATTCTTGAACTGAGCGGGCTGCTGCAGCGCAAGCCGCGCGAGCTGTCGGGCGGGCAGCGCCAGCGCGTGGCCATGGGGCGGGCCATCGTGCGCCAGCCGCAGGTGTTTCTGTTCGACGAGCCGCTGTCCAACCTGGACGCCAAGCTGCGTGCGGCGACAAGGCTGGAGATCCAGAAGCTGCACGCCGAACTCGGCGTGACCTCGCTGTTCGTCACCCACGACCAGGTCGAGGCCATGACCCTGGGCCAGCGCCTGCTGGTGATGAACGCCGGGCGCATCGAGCAAATCGGCACGCCCGAGCAGGTCTACGGCAAGCCTGCCAGCACCTTCGTGGCCGGCTTCATCGGCAGCCCGCCCATGAACCTGCTGCCCGGCCACGCCGATGGCTCGCGCTTCACCGTGCCCGCCGCCAGCGGGGGAACGCCTGCCTGCACGCTGGTGCTGCCTGCCGCAGCGCCGCGGCCTGGGCCCTTGACGCTGGGCGTGCGGCCCGAACATGCCGAGCTGCAAAGCCCAGGCGTTGCCGCCGGCGACTGGCCGCTGCAGGTGGACCTGATGGAGATGCTGGGCGCCGAACGGCTGGTCTACGGCCATGTGGGCGGGGCGCAGTTCACCCTGCGCATCGACAGCACACGCCCACCGCCACGCAGCGGCGAGCGGGTGAACCTGAGCGTGCGCCCCGAGCATCTGCACTGGTTCGACAGCAGCACCGGCCAGCGCGTGGGCTGAAGCGGCGCGCATGGCCCTGTCGCCCTGGCCCTACCCGTTCTGGATCGCGCACCGCGGCGCGGGCACGCTGGCGCCCGAGAACACGCTGGCGGCCTTGCGCTTCGGCGCGTCACACGGTTGGCGTGCGTTTGAGTGCGACGTGAAGCTCAGCCGCGACGGTGTGCCCTTCTTGCTGCACGACGACAGCCTGGACCGCACCACTTCCCGCACCGGTCTGGCGGCCGACTTCGACTGGGCCGAGCTGTCGCGCCTGGACGCCGGTGGCTGGCACAGCCGGGCCTACGCGGGCGAACCCCTGCCCAGCCTGGACGCCGTCGTGCGCTTTGTGCTGCGCAATGGCCACACGCTGAACCTGGAACTGAAGCCCTCGCCCGGCCAAGAACACCACACCGGCCATGCAGTCGGCGCGGCGTGCCTTGACCTGTGGCGGGGCACGACACTGCCACCGCCGCTGTTCAGCTCCTTCAAGCCCGAGGCTCTGCAAGGTGTGCGCGACGCCGCGCCCGACATGCCCCGGGCCTTGCTGCTGGACACGCTGTGGCCAGGCTGGTTCGACGCCGCCCGGGCGCTGGGCTGCGCGGCGGTGGTCACCCAGCACCGGCTGATGGACGGCACCTTGCTGCAGCATCTGCACGGCGCCGGCCTGCGTGCGCTGTGCCACACGGTCAACGAAGCAGCCGACGCGCGCCGCCTGCTGGCCCTGGGCGTGGACGGCTTGATCAGCGACGCCGTGGATGTGTTCGCACCGGGCACGGCACACGTTCACGGTTGAACTCGATCTCGGCGCTTGACCAAAACGCGCAGGAAGGCCGTTGGGTAAGATGCGTCCACCATGACTGACGAAGTCCAGAGCCTGGTGCTCGAGCACCTCAAAGCGATACGCGGCGACATGGCCGACGTGCGGCGCGACGTGCGCGACATCAAGGCGCGCTTGTCGTCGCTGGAGAACCAGGTCGTGCAGATGCACAAGAGCGTGGCCTTCATCCATGAAGACCTTGCCGGCGTGAACGTCCGGCTTGATGGGGTGGGCGACCGCGTGGAACGCATCGAACGCCGGCTGGCTTTGCGCGAAGCGGTTTGACCGGCCGGGCCTGCGCGCCAGGCACCAAGACAGCTATCCCGCCGGCCGTACGTCGGCCTCCAGCCCGAGCCACTCGGATTCACATTCAGGCTCAGGCAGGTGCTTCAGCTCGCGTATCAGCGGCATGCGCCAGGCCACCAGCACCAGCAGCAGCGAGACCCCTCCGGCAAACGCCAGTGACGCACGCAGGCCCACGTGCTCGCCCAGCCAGCCGCCCAGCAGCGCGCCGGGTGCCGCGGCCAGCAGGCTGAGCCAGCGCATGGTGCTGGTCATGCGGCCCAGCAGCGGCTCGGGCGTGACCGCCTGGCGCAGGGCCAGGAAGTTGATGAAGATGAAGACGGCGCCCATGGTGAAGGTCATCAGCATCAAGGCGAATGCCGCCACGCCCCAGGCGTTGGCCGGCGCTGCGGCCACCAGCAGCCAGCCCAGACCGCAGATGGCAAAGCCGACCACCAGGCAGGGCCCGGGCCCGATGCGGTGGCTGAGCCGGCGGCCGTACACGCTGCCTGCGATGGTGCCCAGCCCCATGCCCATGTAGCACAGCCCGACGGCCTGTTCCGACAGGCCCAGGGTGCGTGTGGCGAAGAGGATCTGCACGGTCATCGCGGCGTAGTGGGCCATCTGCCACACGCCCATCAGCACGGCCAGCGCCATCAGCAGCGGCTGGCCGCGCACAAAGCGCAGACCGGCGGCCAGGTCGCGACCAAAGCCGTCGAAGAAGTGCAGGCCTTTGCGCGACTCGCGCCGCTCATGGATGGGCAGACCGCGCAGGATCAGCGTCGATCCCAGCAGCAGCGCGGCGTTGACGAGCAAAGCCAGCGGCGCGCCCATGAGCTTGATCAGCATGCCCGCCAGACCCGGGCCGGCCACTTCGGCGCCCGAGGTGGCCAGCGCATTCTTGGCGTGCGCCTCGACCAGCCGCTCGCGCCCCACCACCTGGGTCAGCACGATCTGCGCTGCGGTGCCCGCCAGCGTGTGCACGGTGCCCAGCACAAAGCCCACCGAGTACAACCAACCCATCGACAACCCGCCCAGCCACCAGGCCCGCGGCCGGGTGGCCGCGGCCACGGCGGCCAGCGACTCGCCCACCACGTACACCGGCAGCTTGCGCACGCGGTCCAGCCACACGCCGCCGGGCAGCGAAAACAGCATGAAGGGCAGCAGCTCGAAAGCGGTGAGCACACCCATCTGCGTGGGTGTGGCCTGCAGCAGAACCGCCGCCGTGAGCGGCAGCGCCAGCATCATCACCTGGTTGCCGAAAGAGCTGGTGAGGATGGAGCCAAACAGGCGCAGGTACAGCGGGTCGCGCAGCAGGTCGCCCGGGGGCAGAAATCTCACCGTGCTCAGGACCTGTAGTCGGCGTTGATGCGCACGTAGTCGAGCGACAAATCGCAAGTCCACACGGTGGCCTGGGCGGCACCGCGGTGCAGCTCCACGCGCACCGTGATCTCGCTTTGCTTCATGACGCGCTGACCGTCTTCTTCGCGGTAGTCCGGGTGACGGCCGCCGTCGCGCACCACATGCACGTCGTCCAGAAACAGCTCGATCAGGCTCTGGTCGAGGTCAGTGATGCCGGCATAGCCCACCGCGGCCAGGATGCGGCCGAGGTTGGGGTCGCTGGCAAAAAACGCTGTCTTCACCAACGGTGAATGCGCAATGGCATAGGCCGCCAGCTTGCACTCGTCGGCGTCGCGCCCGCCCTGCACTTGCACGGTGATGAACTTGGTCGCACCCTCGCCGTCACGCACGATGGCCTGGGCCAGCTCCTGCGCCACCGCCACCACCGCGTCACGCAGCGTGCGCCCGGCTGCACTGTCCAGGGCCGTGATGGGTGCATGCCCAGCCTGGTGGGTGGCCATGAGCATGAACGAGTCGTTGGTCGAGGTGTCGCCGTCGATGGTGATACGGTTGAAGCTCAGGTCGGCCGCTTCGGTCAACAGCGGCTGCAACAAGCCCGGTGCGATGGCGGCATCGGTGGCCACAAAGCCCAGCATGGTGGCCATGTTGGGGCGGATCATTCCGGCGCCCTTGGCAATGCCGGTGACGGTGACGGTGCGCCCGTCAATCTGCACCTGGCGCGAAGCCGCCTTGGGCACGGTGTCTGTGGTCATGATGCCGGCCGCGGCCTCAGCCCAGCCGTCGGCCTGCAATGCCGCGATGGCAGCAGGCAGACCGGCTTCGATGCGCTCCACCGGCAGCGTTTCCATGATCACGCCGGTGGAAAACGGCAGCACCTGCGCCGGCTGCAGGCCCAGCAGTGCGGCCAGTGCGCTGCAACTGCGCCGCGCGCGCAGCAGGCCGTCGGCACCGGTTCCTGCGTTGGCGTTGCCGGTGTTCACGAGCAAAGCGCGCGCGCCCCCCAGGGCGAGGTGTTCGCGGCACAGCTGCACGGGTGCGGCGCAGAACCGGTTGCGCGTGAACACGCCGGCGACGCTGGTGCCTTCGTCGAGCACAAAAACGACCAGATCGCGGCGGTTGGGCTTGCGCACCCCGGCCATGGCCACGCCGATGCGCACGCCAGGCACAGGGTGCAGGCTGGCAGACAGCGGGACTTGCAGATTCACGGGCATGGTGCGGGCGCGCTGGCAGCGCGGGATGACCTCAGGACGCCTTTGGATTGTAGGCAGCGAAGAGCACCTGGTCCCCCAGCCTGCCCTGCGCGTCGCGCTCGTAGTGGCGCAGCACGCCCTCTCGCACAAAGCCCAACGCATGCTCTGCAAAGTGCAGGGCACGCGCGTTGCCGGCCTCGCTGAGCGCCTGCACACGCGCCGCACCGAGACTGAAGGCGAGATCCACGCAGGCCAGCACGGCCTCGCGCATCAGCCCGCGCCCTGCGGTGCGCACGTCGCCCACGTAGCCGACCTCACAACGGGGGGCTTCGAAGTCCCAACTGTGCAGGTCGATGCGGCCGACATAGGCGCCGCTGGCACTCTCAAAGGCGTAATAGACCAAGCCCTCACCGCGCGAGGCCCACTCGATGTCGTGGTGCAGGAACTTCTCGCCCCAGCCCAGAGCGCGGCCCGTCTGGGCCCAGCTGATGTAGCTCAGGCCGGGCAAGGACAGGTTCAGGCTCTCGACAAACACCGCCGCCCACTCGGGCCGCGGCGCGTGCAGCACCAGCCGCGGGCTGTCGATGCGGCGCGGCGCCTGCAGCAAGCCGTTGCTGTCCACGCCGCGCTGCGCCCTTGCGCCTGGTTCAGCCGAGCTTGCCGTGGCAAGCCTTGTACTTCTTGCCACTGCCGCAGGGGCAGGGGTCGTTGCGGCCCGCCTTGGGCACCGCATCCACACGCGTGGCGGGGTCGGTTTCCTGGGCAATGCTGCCGTCTTCGAGCGGGTGGGTGTAGGTCACGTTGGACATCTGTCCGGCCTGCTGTTCCAGCGCCAGTGCGGCCTCGGCGACTTGTTCCTGGCTCTGGATGCGAACCGTCATCAGCACCCGCGTCACGTCGAGCTTGACCACGTCCAGCAACTGCGAGAACAGCTCGAAAGCCTCGCGCTTGTACTCCTGTTTGGGGTTCTTCTGGGCGTAGCCACGCAGGTGTATGCCCTGGCGCAGGTAGTCCAATGCCGACAAGTGTTCGCGCCAGTGGCTGTCTATGGACTGCAGCAACACCATGCGCATGAAGGGCGTGAACTGCTCGGCGCCGACCGCGGCGACCTTGCTGTCGAACTGCGCGGCCGCTGCGGCCACGACCTTGTCAACGATGTCCTCGTCGGTGATGGAGTCGCTCTGCTCAACCTCGGCCACGAGCGCCACATC
>JANOLY010000172.1:0-2712 GCA_031420055.1 Burkholderiales bacterium
CTTCGGCGCCAGTGCGGCCACCGACGCCTTCAACGTCGCCTTTCGCATCCCCAACCTGTTCCGGCGGCTGTTTGCCGAGGGGGCCTTCTCACAAGCCTTTGTGCCGGTGCTGGCAGCGTCGCGGGCGCGTGACGGCGACGATGCCACGCAACAACTTGTCGACGCGGTGGCCACAGCGTTGGTTTGGGTGCTGCTGCTGGTCTGTGCCCTGGGTGTGGTCGGCGCGCCGGTGTTGGTGTGGATGATGGGCTCGGCGTTGCAGGAATTCGACATCGCCGTGCTGCTGACACGCTGGATGTTTCCCTACATCGGCTTCATGTCGCTGGTGGCGTTCTCGGCAGGCATCCTGAACACCTGGCGGCGTTTTGCCGTGCCGGCGGTGACGCCGGTGCTGCTGAACCTGAGCGTGATCGGCGCGGCGTGGTGGGGCGGCCCTGTGCTCGCAGCGGCAGGCTACGACCCGATCTTCGCCCTGGGCATGGGCGTGATGCTGGGCGGCGTGCTGCAGGCGGCGGTGCAGATTCCGGCGCTGGCCGCCATCGGCAGGTTGCCGCGTGTCGCGCTGGCGCCGGCACGCATCGCCCAAGCCTGGCGGCACCCGGGCATGCGCTTGATGCTGGGGCAGATGGCGCCGGCCCTGTTGGGCGTGTCGGTGGCGCAGCTGTCGCTCATCATCAACACGCAGATCGCGTCGCACCTCGCCGTGGGGTCGGTGTCCTGGCTGACCTATGCCGACCGCCTGATGGAGTTTCCGACCGCCTTGCTGGGTGTGGCCCTGGGCGTGGTGTTGCTGCCCCAGTTGGCCGCAGCGCAGGGGCGGCAGGACGCGCAGGCCTATTCCGGCATGCTGGACTGGGGCTTGAGGCTGGTGGTGCTGCTGGCCTTGCCTTGTGCCATGGCCTTGCTGCTGTTCCCGAACGCGCTGGTCTCGGTGCTGTACCACTACGGCGCCTTCACCGAGCGCGACGTGGCCATGACGGTGTTGGCACTGCGCGGCTACGGCGCGGGGCTGCTCGGGCTCGTCGCCATCAAGATCCTGGCGCCGGCCTACTACGCGCGCCTGGATGTTCGCACGCCGGTGAAGATTGCCGTGGGCATTCTTGTCGCCACGCAGGCCCTGAACCTGGTGCTGGTGCCTTGGCTGGGGCACGCCGGGCTGGCCCTGTCGATCGGGCTGGGCGCCTTGTTCAACGCCGGATTCCTGCTCGCGGGCCTGCTGCGCCTGGGCGTGTACCGGCCGCGGCCGGGCTGGGGCTCGTTCGCCTTGCGCGTGGTGCTGGCCAACCTGCTGCTGGCGGCCGCGCTGGCCTGGGCGGGCTGGAAGATCGACTGGATCGCCCTGCAAGCCGCCTGGCCCCTGCGCGCGGCTGCTGTGGCCGGTGTGCTGACTGGCGTGACCTTGCTGTACTTTGCGGCCCTGCTGGCGCTGGGCCTGCGGCCGCGCGATCTGGCGCGCTTGGGCTGACCTACACTGCCGCGAATGGGTGGACCCTTGAACCTGGAAGCGCCCACCGCGCTGGACTATTTCGCCACGCTGGTGGCGGAAGACGAGGGATTCCCCCTGGTCGAAGCGGCTGTCTCGGTGGCGCAGGACGAGCACAGCGGCCTGGACCCGCAGGGCGTGTTGGCCGAGATCGATGCGCTGGCCGACAAGTTGCGCAGGCGCATCCCCGCCGATGCCGCACCGCTGCAGCGCCTGCGCCTGCTGCACGCCTACTTCTTCCATGAACTGGGCTTTGCCGGCAACGTTAACGACTACTACGACCGGCGCAACAGCTACCTGCACGAGGTGCTGGCTTCGCGCCGCGGCATTCCCATCACGCTGGCCCTGTTGTTCGTGGAGCTGGCCACCCAGCTCGGCCTGCGTGCCTATGGCGTGTCCTTCCCCGGGCACTTCTTGGTCAAGCTGGCGATGCCGCGCGGCGAGGTGGTGCTGGACCCGTGCAGCGGCCACTCGCTGTCTCGCGACCAACTGCATGAGCGGCTGGCGCCCTACCTGGGGCAACTGCCCCGTTTTGTCGACGATGACGACATGCCCTTGAGCCTGGTATTGCAAGCAGCCCCGGCGCGCGACGTGGTGGCGCGGCTGCTGCGCAACCTGAAGGAGATCCACCGCCAAGCTGCCGACTGGCCCCGCCTGGCCGCCGTGCAAAACCGGCTGGTCATACTGCTGCCCCAGGCTTGGGAAGAGCGGCGCGACCGCGGCCTGGCGCTGGCGCAATTGGGCCGAACGGAACTCGCAGCGGCCGACCTGCAACGCTATCTGGCCGAGATGCCGCAGGCCGCCGACGCGCCCGCCCTGCAACGCCAGCTCGCGCAATGGATGCAGCCTGGCGGCCTGCACTGACGCCATGAAGCAGATTCCCCTGCCACTCGGCCCCACACCCCTGCGCAGCTTCGGCAACTTCGTGCCCGGGCTCAACGCTGCCGCGGTGGAGCAGTTGCTGGCCTTGGTCCTGCCTGGCGCGCCCATCTACCTGTGGGGCCCTGCCGGCAGCGGCAAGACGCATCTGCTGCACGCCCTGGCGCAGTGCTGCCGGGCCCAGGGCCAGCAAGTCGGCTGGTTCGACGCCGGCGCGCCGCAGCCCTGGACGCTGCAACCGGCCTGGGCGGTGGTCGTCATCGACGGCTGCGAGCTGCTGCAACCCAACGAACAGCAGGCCGCGTTTGCGCTATTCGTCGAGGCCGCCACGCACGGCGTGCAGGTGGCCG
>JANOLY010000173.1:0-2418 GCA_031420055.1 Burkholderiales bacterium
CGGGCTGCCGACGAGGTTGAGCACGCCGTCGTTGTCGGTGCCGCCGTGCACTGGTATGGCGGGTTCGACTATGGCCGCGCGCTGCACTGCCGACACCGGCGCATCGATGGCAAAGCCGGCTGTGCGCAGCGTGGTCACGGCGTTGGCCAGTGCGGCCCACAGCCGGGTGGCGACAGGTGCGTCAGCCAGCTTCAGGCCGTACGGCGTGGCCGCCGGGCTGGCGGCGTCGGCCGGCACGCGCCAGACACCGGGCACCACGGCCGCAACACGCCAGAACTCGCGGAATAGCATGGCGCCACGCGAGCCGGGGTCGAAGCGGCGGTCCCAGGCTTGCAGCACCGCGCAGGCCTCGCGGGCCTCGGCCTGGGCCGGCGGCGTGGCCTGGCAGGCGGCCAGTAGATCGGGCAGCACGACATGCGCGCTGAAGCTGCGGTTCTCGAACAAGCGCTGTTGCACCACTTGTGGCGTTATTTTTCCGGCCGCCAGCAGCTCGGCAATCTCGGCGTAGCCCGCGCGGGTGCGCATGCCGCGCACCACGGCGTCGCCCAGCAAGGGCGAAACGGCGGCATCGAACTTCTGCTGCGGGTGCGTGTGCAAGTAGCTGTCGTTGCTGTTGTGAACCCAGTCGCCGCGAACCGCCACTGGCAGCCTCAGCGGCGCGATGACACCGGGTACGGGCGAGGCCGGGTCGCGCCGCCATTGGCAATCGGCCTTGCTGCCGTCCAGCACCACCAGCCCGGCGGGGCTGCGCCACAGTGCTGCCGCCGCAGCACTGGGCGCACAGCGCGCCAGCAGCGCTGCATCGACATCGGGCACCACGCTCAGGTCGGCGTACATGGCGTTGCCGGCACGGTCGGCAGCGATGGTGTTGGCGAAAGGCACGCCGAGCCGGGACGCGGCCTGGCGCAAGCCGTGCACGTCGCGCGCCTGGGCCATCAATAGCCAGGTGTCTATGCCGCGCAGGTTGCCGGCGTTGGCGTCTTGCAGCGCGTAGGCGCGCTGTGCGCTCCAGGCCAGGCCTGCTTGCGGCAGCACCAGCACCGGGCCGTAGCGGGTGGTCCAGACGGTGTGGGGCTTCTCAGTCAGCGTACCGTCGGCGCCGCGCACGGCCACTTGCACGGTCTTGGCCTGCATCGCCACCGCCTGGCCATCAACCACATAACTCGTCGGTTGGCCGGGCACCAGCGTCAGCTCGTGCAGCGTGAAGCGCTTGCCGGTCGAGACCGTGTGCGACCAGGCCACGTCGCGATTGAAGCCGATCTGCAGCACCGGGCTCCAGCCGATCACCGCACCCATTGCATCGATCCGGCCCGGCACCGTCAGGTGAACCTGCCAGAAGCGGTTGATGCCCTTCCACGGGTAGTGCGGGTTGCCCAGCAGCAAGCCCGAGCCGTCGGCCGTGGTCTCGCGGCCAAAGGCCCAGGCGTTGGAGCCCAGCGGCGGGTCGATCACGCCCCACTCGCGCAGCAGCTGCTCGGCCGCGGCCAGGTCGAGCGCAGGCTCGACCGCGGGCTCAAACATCACGCCCTGGCGCGCCACCGGGCTGGCGGGCGGCCTGGCAGCCAGCACCGCGGGCGCCAGCGAGGCCGATAGGGTGCGCGCGCCCAGCTCGATGTTGCGCAGCCAGTCCGTCAGGCGCATGGGTTGCACCCAGGGCTGCGCGTTGCAGGCCGCGGGCAGGCGGCGCGCGTGCAGGCGCAGGTAGTGGTTGTAGCCGTCCACATAACCCCGTGCCAGGGCCTTGGCGTCGGCGCTGGCGTTGCGTTCCCAGTTGGCCAGCAGCGCCGCGTCGTCGATGAGCGCACCCACGAAGGCATCCACCTGCTCATTGGGCAGCCGGCGCAGGCCGAGTTCGCCGCTGCCCGCCGCGCCCAGCCAACGCGCGCGTTCACCCCGCACCGTCAGCAGGTGGTCGGCCGACAGGCAGATGTTGTCCTGCGCGTGCGCGTAGGCGGTGCCAAAGGCCAAGGTGCCCAGGTTGGGCGCCACGATGTGCGCCACGCCATGCGTCGTGCGCGTGATGGTGGCACTGCGCGCGATGCTGGCGGCGTCGTGGCCCGGTGGCGTTTGCGCGCAAGCGGCCAGCAGCGCGACTGCGCTCACGGCCGCCAGCGGGGTGGCGAATCGGGCGGCGTTCTGGGGTGTCGTCATGCGTCCGATTGAAGCAGGCTTTGCGCGTCGCATCGGCCACAGCCGGCCCTGGGATACCCTGAGCGGGGCCCTACACTGCGCGGCATGAATTCAAACCCACTTGCCACCACCGCCCGCGCCGCGTCGCGCCGCCTCGTGCTGGGCGGCCTGGTCGCCGCAGCCACCGTGACCTTCACCGCTTGTGCCATGTCACCCACCAAACCCGCCCCCGAAATCGTCGCCGCCTTCGCCCCCACCGGCGTGCTGCGTGCCTCCATCAACCTGGGC
>JANOLY010000174.1:0-1577 GCA_031420055.1 Burkholderiales bacterium
CTGGCAAGCCGCTGCTCAACTTGCTGAAGCTGTAGCCAGCCCCTGCGGATAATCCGGCCCATGCAGGCCCGCATTCCGCCCCTTCCGCCTCTTGCGCCGATCACGCCCCCCCCGGTACCCGGCCGCCTGGGCCTCTACCTCGACCTCATCCGCTGGAACCGCCCTGCCGGCTGGCTGCTGCTGCTGTGGCCCACCCTGAGCGCGCTGTGGATCGCGGCCGACGGCTGGCCGGGCTGGCACCTGGTGATCGTGTTCGTGCTCGGCACCATCATCATGCGCAGCGCCGGCTGCTGCATCAACGACGTCGCCGACCGCGAATTCGACCGGCATGTCCAGCGCACCGCACAACGCCCGGTGACGCGGGGTGCGTTGCCGGTGCACGAAGCACTGCTGCTGGGCGCGGCGCTGGCGCTGCTCGCCCTGGGCCTCGTGCTCAGCACCAGCGCACCGGCCGTCATGCTCAGCGTCGCCGCGTTCGCGCTGACGCTGGGCTACCCCTATGCCAAGCGGCTGTTGAGTCTGCCGCAAGCGGTGTTGGGGCTGGCGTTCAGCGCGGGCATCCCGATCGCCTTTGCGGCGGCGCAGGGTGGCACCGAGTGGAGCGCGGCCGCCATCCCGGCCGCCGTGCCGCCACACGCCTGGTGGCTGCTGTTGAGCAACCTGTTCTGGGTGCTGGCCTACGACACTGAGTACGCCATGGTCGACCGCGAAGACGACCTGCGCATCGGCATCAAAACATCGGCCATCACGCTGGGCCGCTGGGACGTGGCCGCGGTGATGCTGTGCTACGTCGTCTACCTGCTGTCGTGGGCGGCACTGGGCTGGGCGTTGGGGTTGGGGCGCTGGTTCCTGCTCGGCGTCGCCGTGGCGGCGGTGCAGGCGGCCTGGCACTACAGGTTGATCCGGACGCGCTCGCGCGCGGGCTGTTTCAAGGCCTTCCGCCTCAACCATTGGCTGGGCTTTGCGGTGTTCGCCGGCGTGGCGCTGGACCTGGCCTTGCGCTGACCCCCCGTGGTTTCACGAGGCGAGGCAGCCGCCTCGGCGGGCGAGAATCCAGGCTCCCGTTGGAGCACGCCATGAAATTCACCCGCATCCTCACCCTGGCCGCCGCGATGGCGTTGGCCGGCACTGCTGCCCAGGCGCAGCAGTTCTTCCGCATCGGCACCGGCGGCACCGCCGGCACCTACTACCCGGTGGGCGGCATGATCGCCAACGCGGTCAGCCAGCCCGGCAAGATCGTGGTCACCGCGCAGGCCAGCAACGGCAGCGTGGCCAATGTCAACGGCATTGCCGGTGGCGCCATGGAGAGCGGCTTCTCGCAGTCCGACGTGGCCACCTGGGCACAGAAGGGCACGGGCCTGTACGAAGGCAAACCCAATGTGCCGGGCCTGCGCCTGATCGCCAACCTGTACCCCGAAAGTGTGCATGTGGTGGTGAAGAAGGGCAGCGGCATCAAGAGCGTGGCAGACCTCAAGGGCAAGCGCGTGGCGCTGGATGAGCCGGGCTCGGGCACGCTGGTCAACGCGCGCGCCATCCTGGCCGCCTACGGCATCAAAGAGTCCGACATCCGGCCGGAA
>JANOLY010000175.1:0-9631 GCA_031420055.1 Burkholderiales bacterium
CACACAGGCCAGGCCTATGCACACCGGCTTGGCGTTCCAGCGCGAGTCTTCACCCAGGTTGCGGAACAGTTGCTCCACCAGTAACAGACCCAGCAGAGGCAGAGCCAGGGCGGCCGCCACCATGGGCTTGGTGGGCTCATCGGCCATGGCGCCTGCCAGGCTGCGGTAGGCGACCATGGCCAATGCAGTGGCCGTGACCAGGCCCGTCAGCCAGCGCAGACCAGCGCCGGAGGGCAAATCCCCCACCTGCCGGGGCTTGATGAGCAGCAGCAGGAACACAAACCACAGCCCGTAGCGCGCCACGTCCAGGCCGTCCTGGGCCACCGGCCAGGAATCTGATGCCCAGACCCCGGCGCCAACTGAGGCAGCGGCCCACAGCGCACTGATCAACACCGCTGCCGCAAAGGCGCGCGACACCGCCGTGCCCGTGCGCCCGAAGCCGCGCGCCAACACCAAGTAGACGCCAAACGCCAGGTAGCCCAGGGCGCACACGGCAAAGCCGTAAATGGCCAGGTCAGGGGAGCGATAGGTCATGGCTCAGCATGCCACAGCAGCAGGACCGGCCCGCGCCGACCGTGACGGTCGGCGGGCAGCAGACGCCTCAGCGCGCGCCCTTGCCGGTCAGCACCACACCGACCGTCTCGAAGAGCACGATCATGTCCAGGAACAGGGTGTGGTTCTTCACGTAGTACAGGTCGTACTGCAGCTTCTCCATCGAGTCCTCGACGGTGGCGCCATACTGGTAACGCACCTGCGCCCAGCCCGTGACGCCAGGCTTCACGCTGTGGCGTACCGCGAAGTAGGGAATCTCCTGCGTCAGCTGTTCGACGAAGTAGGGTCGCTCGGGCCGCGGGCCCACCAGGCTCATCTCACCACGCAGCACGTTGAACAACTGCGGCAATTCGTCGATGCGCAAGCGGCGGATGACCTGCCCGACGCGCGTGACACGGTCGTCGTTGGTGGTCGCCCAGCGGGGCTTGCCGTCCTTTTCGGCGTCGGTGCGCATGCTGCGGAACTTGGCGACATTGAACGGCTTGCCGCCGAAGCCTACACGCTCCTGGCGATACAGCACAGGGCCGCGGCTCTCCAGGGCAATGACAACGGCTGTCACCAGCATGATGGGCGCCGACAGAACGATCAGCGCCGATGCGCAAACGATGTCGAACACCCGCTTGATGAAGGTGCGGACCGTACCTTGGTTGAAGCCATCACCAAAGATCAGCCAGCCTGCATTGACGTAGTCGACGCGTATCTGCCCCAGGGTCTTCTCGAAGTGGGTATTGATGTCATACACCTTCACGCCGCGCAGCTTGCAGTCCAGCAACTGGCGCAGCGGCATGCTGCCCGAACGGCGTTCGGTGATCGCCACCACGATCTCGTCGACGCGCAGCTTGCGCGCGGTGTCGGTCAGCGTGCCGTCCAGGCTGAGCAACTCGCCCCGCGCCACGGCCGGTTCTTTTTCGTTCGGGCCTGGCACATAGCCGACGATGTGGACGTTGGGGTCTGACGCCTTGAGTGTGGCGCCGACCAACTGCGCCGCCGGGCCGGTTCCGAAGACCAGGATGCGGGTACGGGCGCGGGGCACCGCGGCCCAATGGGCCACGTACACCCGGCGCACGATGATGCCCGCCACGCCGGCCATGGCCGCGAACTGCAGGGCCTGCAGGTTCTCGGGGTCAGTGGGCAGCAGCCCGAAGACGATGTAGGTGAGCGGCAGGGCGATCAGCAGCGCCAGCGTGGCGCGTACGCACGACTGCCGCGGGTTGGCCATGGAGCCCGCCTCGTACAGTCCCGAGGCACTGTTGATCACGAACAGGGAAGCCGCCAAGGACAGAACATGGGTGCCGGCCACGGGCACCACCAGCTGCAGGCTGCCGACCTGCATCGTCGCTACGCCGACGATCACGAACACGAACATCAACAGATCGAACACGACGCTGGCGATCGTCGCCCGATGAACGTAGTGATTGAAGATGCGGATCATGGCGAACTGAGGTCGATGCGGGGCTCAGTCGCCGCCTGTGCGCGGCCAGCATTCTTGACTTGGGTTCATCACAGAACTGTTGCGAACGCTTTGCATGTGTTGCGGCTCAGTGCCCTGTAGTCCGTGATGTGTCTGCGGTCGCGCGGTGTACTTGGCGCGGCATGAAAGAGTCCTTGAGTCCGCCCGGCAAGGCGTGCCGGACCTGCCGTGAAGCCGGACAGGCACTGTAAGCAGGTGCATCCCGGTGCCGCAACCCCCGTGTTGAGGGGGTCGCGTGACTTAGTGCCGTCACTGTCCGGATCCACATTCACTGCGCCGGCTTGGTCTGGCGCATCAAGAACGCCTTGTTGGCGAAATGGCAGGCCAGCAGCACAGGCGGCATGCGCAACCAGTGCGCCCGCACATACAGCGCAAACAAGGCTGGCGCCAGGTACGTGGGCGCAGCCGTGTCGTGCTGTGGCGCCAAGCCGCGTGACCACAGCAGGTCCATCAGCCTGCCCAGGGGCTGGCTCGGGCCGAACGACGCCAGGGCGGCCACGGTCTGCGCCGGCACGGGTGTGGCGAAGAACTGCTGCGTGTATCGCAGCCCGTAAAAGAGCGGCCGCGTCAGGTCTAGCTGCTTCGCGCGCTCGACCAGGCCCGGCCAGAACGCCGGGTCGTCACTGAACTCGCGCAACAGCAGGTCCAGGTCCGACAGGTCGCGCAGGCCGTGGCTGAGCTCCTCGTTGTGGAACAGGTGGGTCATGCTGTGAAGCACCATGTCGTGAGGTGCCAGCACCAGAACGCGTGGATCGTCGGCTATCGGCTTGGCTGCAGCCAGTATCGATGCCGAACTTGGCCTCAGGCGCGCGGTCTCGGGCAGGATGGCATGGTGAACGTCGAGCGTGGTACCGCGGTGGATGTGCTGCATGGGTGGAATCTCGTGCATCCACTGCCGGTAGTAGCGCTGGTCGTAGGGCGTGTGGTGGCTGCCAGCCCAGCCGTGCAGCATCAAGGTGGCTTCGACTTCGGCGATGCGGGCCTTGGGCACGATGATGTCGATATCCGAGAACAACCGTCCGATCGCTGCCTGCCTGCCGGACAGCAAGTAGGCCGCGCCCTTCATCAGAGTGACCGGAATGCCCAGCGGCGCCAGCGCCAGGGCCAAGAACTCCACCTCGCGCCTGACCTCGCTCGCCTGGGCCTTGGCCAGCATGAGGATGTCGTCCAGGTGAGCGCCAACTTGCATGGCAATACCTGGCCGCGCTCCAACCTGTTCGGCCAAACAGGCCACACGCGCCAGCAGGTCCGAGCGCCGGGCCTGGCGCGCCAGCAGGCTCCATTGCGCTTCGTTCAGATGGCGCAGCCGCTCGGGTTCGCGCAGAACCTGTACAACCAGCGCACATTGCGCAATGTTCACGAGCCCGCCCCGGGGTGATCTTCGCAGGGCGCGTCAGCCAGCTCGGCGAACAGCCGCACCGCCTCTTCGAGCCGACTGTATGAGAACTCGAAGCAATCGCTGCGCGCCACCAGGGCGGCCATGGCGTGGAAGCCGCCGGCGCCATGCACGTTGTAGTTGAAGGCGTTGTCGGCCAGGGCCATCAGGGCCTTGCCCTTGGACAAGGGCGTCAGCCGGGTGTCGGAACCGGCAACGTACCGCGGCAAGATTACCCATGACGGCAGCGCCGTGACCTCACTTCGCTCCACAGTGCCTTGTGGCGGGCTGAAGTGCCCGATGCTGCCCTTCACGGTTTCATGCACCACCGGCCCGAACTGGGCCTGGGGGGCGAACTGCCGAATCACGTCGATCGAGGCATTCTTCAGGCTGACCGGGCGTGGCACCGGTGTGATGCGCCCCGTGGCCGGATCGATCAGGGTGAGCTCATCGGACAACAGCCTCCAGCCGCGCCACACCAGAGCGGCACACAGGGTGCTCTTGCCTGAGCCGGGCGGCGCCGGCAAGATCAGGGCCCGCCCGCCGCGCTCGACAACGGCAGCGTGGACGATCAGGAAGCGGTGCATGTGCATGGAGATGCACCAGTTCATGCCCCACTCGAACATCGGATAGCCCTGGTCGCCCGGCAGCGGGGTGAAGGGCAGTTCGCCGTCCAGCGTGAACTGAATCTGCGGCCGCAGCCAGCGCCGCAAGCCGGCCGGCCGGTCGACGCCGATGTGGAAGTCAGTGAAACGATCGTCACTGGGCACCTCGTGCCCGGCATAGTGCAGCGCAATGCCGTTGCGGACTTCGGTCAGGTGCGACCTGACGGACATCACCGCGGGGCCGTTGCGCAGGCGCAGGCCGTCGCCGCGCAGCCGGCGGGTCAGTTCGGCGGTTGATAGCTCGCCGACGTTCAAAGGCTTGCTGAAGTCACCAGGCCAGCTTGCGCGAGCGCTTGCAGCCTATCGTTCAGGGCTCGGAAGTCT
This sequence comes from Burkholderiales bacterium, assembly GCA_031420055.1. Classification (GTDB taxonomy): domain Bacteria; phylum Pseudomonadota; class Gammaproteobacteria; order Burkholderiales; family Burkholderiaceae_C; genus Rubrivivax. The sequence continues at coordinate 4,388 of JANOLY010000175.1, forward strand.
GCGGCCTGCGGTTCGTCGCCATAGACGTGCTCCCACAGTGCGGCTGTCGTCATGGCCTGGCCCGCATGGGCGTTCAGGTGCGCCAAGATCCGGCCGGCATCTGGCTCAAGAAGATGGGTGCTGGCGGTGAGTTCGTGAAACGCAGCGAGCTCCTCGCCCCATTGCACGACATGCAGCCGACCACCGGCCCAGCCCCAGCGGCTTGCGCCGGCCTCGCTGCGGTCCACCACGGGCCCGTCAGGCCGGCATCGTGGTCTTGATCCAGGCGATCAAACCACCCCGGGGGTTGACGGGTTCGGCGTAATCCGCAAACCACCGGATCCCTGCTGTCGGTTCGAAGTAACCGCGCGACACGAAGCTGGTCCAGATGTTCTTGACCGTGACCACGTCCAGCACCACCGACGGTGTCAAGCCCTTCAGTGCATTCAGGTAGGCAGCGGCCAAGTGACACGCCAGCCCGTCGCGGCCCGAGTTCGAATTCAGGCGCAGGACCTCGATCAAGGTCTTGGTGCCGTACCCGCCCTGGTTACCGAAGACGCTATTGAAGGTCGTGGCGGCCATTTTGGTACTGCGAGCCGGCTCCGCCGTCACCACGGAATCAGTCAGCGTGCTCGGCAATGCCACCGTGTCCTTCATCGCACCTGCGGCAGCCGCTGCCTCGGCAGTAGCCGCGGCAATGGCCGCCTTGGTTTCACCAGGTGAGGCCATCGGCGCAGGCCACTCCGTGAACGACGTGTCCTGGCTCCAGAAACCGACGCTTCGCCCTCGGCAGGCGAAACCCGCCGCGGTTCGGCTGGCGTTGGCTGACACCGACGCCGAACTCGGAAAGCAGGTGGTGTTGGCCATCACCGGGCGGCTGGCCATAGTCAACAAGACCGGCGTGGCAGCCAAGCCGCCGCGCAACAAGCGGCGGCGGCTGTCCTGCGTCATAGAAGCAGGCTGCGGCGACTCAGGGAGGTCAATTCGGTCTTCGGGAGTCATGAGTGACGCTCCTGGAAAACGTGGGATTGGCGCGGATTGTAGGTGTCACCCCCTCTTGCCGTCTCGTCAAACCGACCCCTTGATCGCGGGGTCTCCTGCATCGTTTCTGGCGTCTGCGACATTCATCACAGTGGCGAGAAGCCGCAGCTCTGGTCCCAGGTGTCTTCGGCATTGATCGGATGTCACGCCGCACGACAACAGGCGCCTGCCGAGGGCTCGAAGTAAAAGGCGTGGTGGTTGGTGGCGCTCGCGCGACGGCCCGTGTTGTGGCGATCGATCTTCGACGCAAGCTACCAAGGCCCCAGCCACGCCGGCACGACCATCCAAATGGGTGTCGAAGTTTTTTACACCGACACTTGGAACACGCTCAGGCGTCGATGCAGCCCGTCGGCACGACCCCCCCCTGTTCGTGGGGGTGGATGGACAGATAATTGGAGAATTACCAGCTGAAATGGTTGCCAAACGTAGAAAAACGTCTGCACTGATGCGTTTTAGCGTCCTTTTCTGCGCTGTCGAACGTAACTTCGCGTTGTTGGCAGGTTGCCGCAGAGGGCCGGGCACACGCATTGCATATGCTCTATCAAGCCGCCGGAGGGTGGCGTAACAAGTCTCTCTACCCCTTAGGAGTTCTCATCATGCGTCGTCTTTCAACTCTGGTAGCGGCGCTCGGCGCTGTGTTCGCAATGGGCAGCGCCCACGCCCTGTTCGTTATCGTGGACGACTTCAACGGGCCTGACATGTTCGTGGCCGACCCGACTTTCGCTGCTGGTGGCGGGGTGGTCGCCGGTCCCGTCGGCCCCGTCAACCCCCCCGACAATACCCTCAGTCGGACGGTCAAGCATGAGTTGTTCACTGGGACAAACACCTTCCCCGTAGTAGGCGCGAACTCGAACGTGGTCATCGGGACCAATTCCTTCCCGACCGGTTCTTTCAACGGTAACAACGCGACAGGTCGCGACTCGGAAGTGTCGCTGGCTTGGCTGCTGCCGGTGAACTACCTCTTCGGTGTGGGCCCGGCGTCGTTCCGCTTCGACGTCCTTTCTTCGGATGCCAACATCACCAGCGTGGAGTTGTTCTTCGGCGGCGCTGCTTTGGCCTCCGGTGCCACAGCGACGGGTGGGTCATTGGGCGTGTTCGTCGTTCCTGGCAACACGATCAACACCCCGCTGCTGTTCAACTTCAGTGATGCAACGCGTCAAGCAATTAACGTCGGTGGCTGGTTGCGGTTGGTGATCAACGGCGAAGACGGCTGGGACATGGCTCTGGATTCCTTCGGTTTCCAGATCCCTGAGCCGACGTCCTTGGCCTTGGTCGGCTTGGCGCTTCTGGGTGCTGGCGTGGTTTCGCGCCGTCGCAAGTTCTGACAAGTCTCGCCCGCCTGCCCTGCTGCACGCGGCTGGGCAGCAAGACAACCGCCCCGGTGAAACGGGGCGGTTTTTTTTGGCCGACGTGTTTGGATCAGTGGTGTTGAGCTGATGGCGGCCTGTCCGCAGACGAGGGCATGTCCGTTCGCCCGTTCGGTTGGGACCGCTGCACCGCGACTTGCGCGACTGCCTTGTCGTTGACGTCACATCACTTTACGGCCGCTGGCCGCCGGGCCGGGCGGCCGCGGCGGTTGCGTCGACGCAGAACCGCCGCACCACTTGCGGGGTGGCGGGCGCAGTTCCGTCAGGTGTCACGGGCAACCGGGTCGACGGATGATGTCTGGGGTTGCGTTCGGGGCCGCAATGGTCGGATTGACCGGTACGCTGGTTGCCGGCGTAGCGTCTCGGGCAGGACCGGCGTGGCGGCGGCCGACGTGCGCCCAAGCGGAGCAAGCTGCGTGGGTCAGAGAGCTGCCAAGAGCTTGGTCACTTCGGCCTGCATGCCAAAGCGTGCGCCCATCGACCGCAGGCGCTCCAGTTCCGAGCGCGCCAAAGCCTTGTCACCCGACTTGCTTGCAATTCGTGCCAGGTTCAGGCGCAGGCCGTCGTCCGACGGGGCCAGTTCAACCGCACGCTTCTGCACGACCAGCGCTTCGCTGACTTTGTTCTCAACCAGCAGCGCCATGGCCAAGGTGTCCATCAGCGCCGGCCTGCCCGGCAATGCATCGACAGCCTTCTGGGCATACGCCAGCCCACCCGGCTTGCCCTGTGCGACCAGCAGCATGGCCAGGTTGTTCAGCACCAGCGGGTGGTTGGGAAACCGTTCCAGCACACTCTTGAAGCGTGTTTCGGCCAGTTCCGGCTCGTTCATGCTCAGGTGCGTCACGGCCACCTGGTACTCGAAGTTCGTGTCGTCGGGATGCGCCTTGAGCCAGGCCGAGGCCAAGCGGTCGCTGTCGGCGCGGCGGTCCAGGTCGCGCAGCAATCTGTAGTAGCCCACACCCAGCTCAGGGTTCGTCGGGTTCTTGGCCAATCCGCGCTGGTAGGCCGCGACAGCCAGGTCGGGCGCCTTCAGCTTCAGGTGAAAGGCTGCTTCGAGGACATAGCCCGAGGACTCGCCGGGCCGAGTCGCCTGAATGGATCTGGCCAAGGCAATGGCTTCCTGGGGCCGGTTGGCCTTGACCAGCAACTGCAGCAACGCGGCCTGAGTGGGGGCGAATCCCGGTTGGACGTCCAGGCTACGCTTGAGTATCACTTCGGCGTCGGAAACCCGGCCCGTGGCCATGTAGACATCCGCCAACCTCAGGTAAGGCAGCGGCGACTTGGGGTCCAGCCCGATGAGGGCACGAAAAGTGTTGATGGACTGCTCTGCATTGCCGGCTTCCATCTGCGCCCGGCCAACGGCTTCGAGCACGCGGGTGTCGGTGGGCAGCGCTGCGGCTGCATCCTGCGCGGCGGCCAAGGCCTCTTTGTACTGCCTGCGCTTCAAGGTCAGGTCGATGAGTTGCAGCCTTGGGCTGGCCTCCGTGGGCGCCACCTTGATGGCTTCGAGGAGCAGCGCCTTGATCTCTTCAGGCGGCCCGGCCGTGCGCGTCAGCAAAGCCGCCAGCGCCTGCTTGGCATACGGGTTGTTCGGTGCGGCCTTGATGACCGCCTCGAAGCGCTGCCTCGCCTGCTGGGGTTTGCCCTCGGCCATGTCGATCGTTGCCAACGCGGCGGTCGAAGAAAACAACGCCGGGTCCAGCTTCAGCGCCTGCTCGTATGCCGCACGGGCGGCAGCAAGGTCCTTGCGGGTTGTCTGCACCAGCCCCAGCGTCTCGTAGACCGCCGGACTGCTGCCCTGCTTGCCGACCATCGCCTGAGCCGCGGCAAGGGCCTGGTCAAGCGCACCGCGTCGCAGATGCAGGCTCACCAGGGCTTGATCGGCATAGATATCGGTGGTGTTGCCGGCAGACAGTGCCTGAAGTTCGGCCAGTGCCGAGCTCACGTCGCCCCGGCTCAGCTTGGTCAGCGCGAGCTGGGTGCGCAGGCTCTGGTCGTCAGGGCGGGCGGCAGCAGCGCGGCGGAAGAACGGTTCGGCTTCACGCGCGTCGCCGTTGGCCAGGTGCGCCTGACCCGCAAACGACAGTGCTTCTGAATCCGTGGACCTAGGCCCGAGCAAGGGTTTCAGGACGGACAGCGCCCGGTTGGACTGTCCGGACCTCAGGTAGATGCGGGCCAGGTTTCGGCGTACCAAAGCCAGTTCAGGTTTGATGGAAAGCGCCTTGTTGAAGAAGCTCTCGGCCTGAACCAGCGACCCCAGCTGACCCTCGATCGCACCTGCCATTTGCAGGATGCCGACGTCGTTGGGTGCCAGGCGCATCAACAGCTGCACCATTTCGCGCGCCTTGCCGAACTCCTTGCCCGCAAAGGCGATCTGGGCGTCCACGTAGGTGGTCTGGGGGTGCTTGGGCAGCACCTTGCGCAGTTGTTCGGCCTGGGCTTTGGCACCGGCCAGGTCGAGCGCCCCCAGCTTCATGGCGGCGATGGACAGGTGGGCCGCGATAAAGGCGGGGTCCAGGGCCAGCGCCTTCCTGAACGATTCCTCCGCGCCTGCGGTGTCCTGGCGACTGGCCAGCAGCACCTCGCCCTTCAGCGCCCAGGCCTCGACCAGCGACGGGTCCGCATTCAAAACGCTTTCGATCAGTGCCATGGCGTCGTTGAACTTGCCCAGCTCGGCCAGATCCCGGGCCTGCAGGGTCACGGCCGGGCCGTAGTTCGGCACCGCGGCGAGCGATGCCGCAATGGCTGTCTTGGCCTTGGCCGGGTTGCCTTGCGCAAACCAGGCCGTCGCGACACTGGCCTTGAGGCTGGCTGCGGCCTTGGGATCGTTCAGGCTGACATCACCATACGAGGTGGT
>JANOLY010000176.1:0-1765 GCA_031420055.1 Burkholderiales bacterium
AGCGGACCGGATAAAGGCGGACAAACTGGCCGGCGGGCGTGATGCCCGCACAGCAGACCGTCTCCTCGTACTTCTGGCTAGGCTGCGGGAACGCCTTCACCAGAACCAGTGCGCGCTCGGTTGTGGCTGGCGCCATGCATCACTCCCAGGTGTTTCGTCTTGAGACCGGTGAGCAGTTCAAGCTGTCGCGCGACAACGCTGCGATGGCACGTGGTCGGGTCGCGCTCGAAGCACATCAGCGCTACCTTGCCATCGAGTGCCCCGGCAAGCTCTTTCAACAGCGGGCGCTGCTGGCGCAGATAGGCGCTGAACGACTCGAAGAAGTGTTCGTAGTCGCCATCCGAATGCAAGCGTTCGCGGATCGGCTTCGGCGACCCGAGGTCACGCTCATGCCGGTACGCAATGCCGAACGACGACACGGCTTGCTCAAGCGCACGCTTCGAAAAACCCTTCTTGCGCGACAAGGGCAACTCACGAACATCCAGAAGCGTGGTCACGCCAGCTCGCTTGAGCGTGGCGATGAAGTCGGCAAGCTCCGCGCCCTCGTAGCCGATGGTGAACAAGCCCTTCAATACGATCCCCTTTGACATGTCGAATGGGCGCATCCTAGACGGCCAGCACGCCTTTGGATATGCGCTGTAGCGCGGCGATCACATCTTCCTTGGTGCGGAATCGCCCGAACGCCGCTTCATCCTGTTCGCGAACGATCGGGAAGCTGTCGAGCATGTACGCGGCATCGTCTTCGGAAAGGCCGTAGAGGTGGAAAAACAGGCCGTCGAGCGCGGCCAGGCGGGCGCGGCGATCTTCGTCGTTCCATACGAAGGGCGGCTTGACACTTCCGTCGGCGTGTACATGGCCGAGGTCGCGCGCGAAGGGGGCCAGGTCGTGCGCGGTATAGCTCAGGTGCAGCACCTGGTCGCGGATGAAGTCGGCGATCTTCACGCCGCCGATCGAGGTCTCGAAGCGCTCGGGGGCGATGACGGGAAGTTGTTCGACGATGTACCAGTTCAGGTGCGTCGATTGCGCCTTCTGCCGGGCAACGTAGTCCAGGGCCAGCGAGTTCAGGTTGGCAAGCAGCAGACAGGCGGCTGCGGCCGGCAGCGGCGCATCGTTGCCGACCAGCAGTGGCAAAGTGTTGCCCGCGGCCGTGGTCGGGACGATGGAAGCAATCATCGTGCGCACGTCGGTCGCGCGTGCGATATCACGAAATCCGAGGGCCCAGTCATTGCGCAGTGCCTCGGGCACGGCATCGGCATGGACCCAATACTGCGGTGTCGGAAAGGTGCCCGGATCGGATTTACGCACTGAGTCAAGCGTTGCACCCAGCGCGGCGTTGTGCAGGTTCTCCTCGTTGACCATCACGCTGGCGTGCCGGTGGTCGTACTGGTGAACCATGCGCCCGACGTATAGCGGCACCGCCTCGACTTTGCTCTTGCGCCAGCGGTTCAACGCTGCCGGCTCGAAGCCTTGCTTGACGAGTTCGGCCTGCGTCACGAACAGCGCCGAGTCGTTGGTCATGTCGAACATGCGTAGGTACTTCACCGGCCAAACCCTAAGATCGGGCCGACGGCCGAGCGACTCGCTTGCCTCGCCTTGCTTCACCAACACCGGGTGCACGCGATAGAAGTGCGTCGTGATGTCGGCGTCGCGCTGCGAACGAAAGATCGGTGCCGCACCGGTGTTCGGGTGGACGAGCGCAAAGTCGTCGGCGCCGAGTTCGAGCACGCGGGCGGGGTCATCGAGCTCGTCGAGGCTGTGCAGATAG
>JANOLY010000177.1:0-3835 GCA_031420055.1 Burkholderiales bacterium
CCTGGGTGAGTTCAACCTCGAAGGCATTCCGCCAGCAGCGCGTGGGCTGCCGCAGATCGAGGTCAGCTTTGACATCGACGCCAACGGCATCTTGCACGTGGGCGCCAAGGACAAGGCCACCGGCAAGGAAAACAAGATCACGATCAAGGCCAACTCGGGTCTGAACGAAGCCGAGATCGAAAAGATGGTGAAGGACGCGGAGATGAACGCGGCCGAGGACGCCAAGAAGGTTGAGCTCGTGCAGGCCCGCAACCAGGCCGACGCGATGATGCATTCGGTGAAAAAGAGCCTGGCCGAACACGGCGACAAGCTCGATGCGGGCGACAAGGAAAAGGTCGAGGCCGCGCTGAAGGACGTCGATGAGGCCATGAAAGGCGACGACAAGGCCACCATCGAAGCCAAGACCGAGGCCTTGATGACGGCCAGCCAGAAGCTGGGCGAAAAGGTGTATGCCGACACGCAGGCAGCGCAGGCCGCCGCAGCCGCCGGTACAGCCGGAGCGGCACCCGGCGCTGGCAGCGCAGACTCGGCCAAGGCCAAGCCCGCCGACGACAACGTGGTGGACGCCGAGTTCACCGAGGTCAAGGACCGCAAGTGAACTTCATCACTTGAGGGCGTCACACAGGCGGGGCAACAGCCCGCCGTGACACCGCGCCGCGTTCGGGTCGCCAGGCTGGTCCTGCACCCGAACGCGGCGATTTCGCTTAACAGATCCTGAGAATTTTCATGGCCAAACGCGACTTCTACGACATCCTGGGCGTGCCCAAGAACGCCTCCGACGAAGACATCAAGAAGGCCTATCGCAAGCTGGCAATGAAGCACCACCCCGACCGCAACCAGGGTGATGACGCGAAGAAGTCGGAAGAGAAGTTCAAAGAGGCCAAAGAGGCCTACGAGATGCTCTCCGACCCGCAAAAGCGTGCCGCATACGACCAGTACGGCCACGCCGGCGTCGACCCCAACTTGGGCGGCCGCGGCGGCGCACCGGGCCAGGAAGGTTTCGGCGGCTTTGCCGAAGCCTTTGGCGACATCTTCGGCGACATCTTCGGCGGCGCGGGCGGTGCTGCCGCCGGACGCCGTGGCGGCGGCGGCCAGCAGGTCTACCGCGGCAGTGATTTGTCCTACGCCATGGAAATCACTCTGGAAGAAGCCGCTGCGGGCAAAGAGACGCAGATCCGCATCCCCAGCTGGGAGAGCTGCGAACCCTGCAAGGGCAGCGGCGCCAAGCCCGGCACCAGCGCCAAGACCTGCCCGGCCTGCAATGGCGCGGGCACCGTGCATCTGCGCCAGGGCTTCTTCAGCATCCAGCAGACCTGCCCGCAATGCCACGGCAGCGGCAAGATCATCCCCGAGCCCTGCACCACCTGCAGCGGCGCCGGCAAGATCAAAAAGCAGAAGACGCTGGAGGTGAAGATGCCCGCCGGCATCAACGAAGGCATGCGCATACGCTCGGCCGGCAACGGCGAACCTGGCACCAACGGTGGCCCGGCGGGCGACCTCTACATCGAGATCCGCGTCAAGCAGCACGAGATTTTCGAGCGCGACGGCGACGACCTGCATTGCAGCGTGCCCGTGGGCCTGACGACCGCCGCGCTGGGCGGCACCATCGAGGTGCCCACCCTGGGCAACAAGGCCGAGATCGAGCTGCCCGAGGGCACCCAGCACGGCAAGACCTTCCGCCTGCGCGGCAAGGGCATCAAGGGCCTGCGCTCCAGCTACCCCGGCGACCTGTATTGCCACATCAGCGTGGAAACGCCGGTCAAGCTGACCGAGCACCAGCGCAAGCTGCTCAAGGAACTGGACGAGGCCTTCAAGAAAGCCGGCGACCGCCATTCGCCTACCTCCAAGAGCTGGACGAATCGGGTCAAGGACTTGTTCAAGTAAGGCCAGCGGGCACCGCGGCCCGCCGGGCCGCGGTGCAGTTCAAAACAGCTCGCCCTGGCCCGGCTGGCGCGACAGCGGCCTGAACCGAGTCAGGTCGAGTTCCACCCGGGCGCGGTTCAGGCCCAGCCGCGTGCAGGCTTTCTCAAAGCGCTGGCGCAACAGCCGCGCCCACACGCCCTGCCCCGTCATGCGGGCGCCGAAAGCCGCGTCGTAGTCTTTGCCGCCGCGCATCTCGCGCACGCGGGCCATGATGCGATCGGCACGTTCGGGCACGTGCTGCTGCAGCCACTGCTGGAACAGCGGATTCACCTCCCAGGGCAAGCGCAGCACGATGCTGAAGGCGCGCGTGGCGCCGGCGTCGCGCGCGGCTTCGAGGATTTGCTCCAGCTCGGGCTCGTTCAGAAAGGGGATCACCGGCGACACGCTCACCCCCACCGGCACGCCGGCGCTGGCCAAGGCCTTGATCGTCTGCAGGCGGCGCTGCGGCGAGGCCGCACGCGGTTCGAGCTTGCGCGCGAGTTCACCGTCCAGTGTGGTCAGCGACACATACACCGCGGCCAGGCGCTGGGCGGCCATGGGCGCGATGAGGTCGAGGTCGCGTTCGACCAGAGCGGACTTGGTGACCAGCGAAAACGGGTGCTGCGCTTCTTGCAGCACTTCGATGAGACTGCGCGTGATGCGCAGCCGCCGTTCGGCAGGCTGGTAGGCATCGGTGGCCGAGCCGATGTTCAGGTGCAGCGGCGTGTAGCTGCGTGCGGCCAGCGCCTCGCGCAGCCGCTCGGCAGCGTTGACCTTGGCGATGATGCGGGTCTCGAAGTCCAGCCCCGGCGACAGGTTCAGGTAGCTGTGCGTGGGCCGGGCGTAGCAGTAGATGCAGCCGTGCTCGCAGCCGCGGTAGGGGTTGATGGAGAGGTCGAAACCGATGTCGGGCGAGTCGTTGCCGGTGAGGATGGTTCTGACTTCCTCATCGAGCACCCGCGTGCCGGGGGACAGGCGCTCTTCTTGCGCCGCCTGCTCCAGCGTGCCCCAGCCGTCGTCGAATTCGTCGCGGGTCTGGCTGGTGAAGCGGTGTTCTATGGCCCAAACCGTGCCCCGACCCTTGCGCGGCGCGAGCATCAGCGTGGCGGCCGGCGTGATGGGAAGGGCTTCGATGGGCATACTGTAAATATATACAGTCGTCCAAGAAGTGGCAAGGCCGCTCAGTCGTCGTGCTTGAGCTTGGGTTTGACGAACTGTATCCATATGGCTACATTGGCCGAATGTTCACCGTTTGCCAGACCGAAGAGTTCGCCGCCTGGCTCGATGCGCTAAAGGACAAACGCGCTCAAATCCGAATCGCAGCACGCTTACGGCACGCCGAAGCAGGCAGTCTCGGTGACTGGCAGCCGGTCGAAGGCGATGTCTCCGAGATGCGGGTGCACTACGGGCCCGGCTACCGGCTGTATTTTGTGCGCCGCGGCCGGGTGATCGTTGTCATGCTCAACGCAGGTGACAAGTCGACCCAGAAGCGCAACATCCGCCGTGCCATTCAACTGGCTACCGAACTCGGAGACGATCTATGACCAAAGCCAAGACCACACTCAAGCTTGTTGCATTTGACGCGGCACGATACCTCGACGATGACGAAGCCATTGCCGAGTACATGACTGCGGTGCTTGAGACCCATGATCCCGACTTGCTGCTGCTGGCCTTGAGCGATGTCGCTAGGGCCAAGGGCATGGCGCAGGTCGCTAAAGACGCAGGCTTGGGCCGCGAAAGTCTTTACAAGGCCCTTGCGCCTGGCGCGAAACCCCGCTTTGAAACGATCATGAAAGTGGCGCGTGCGCTGGGCGTCAAGTTCACCGCCCAGCCCGCCTGAGGCGCAGGCTGAGAAGACATTCGCTGCCGCCCGCTACTCGTACACCACGGCCGCCGCCCCGCCCTCGGCAATGCCGCGCCACCGCCCCAGCGC
>JANOLY010000178.1:0-4902 GCA_031420055.1 Burkholderiales bacterium
AAGAGCCTGCGCGTGACTGACCCCGAAGAGATCCAGGCCGCCTTGGTCAACGCGCTGGCCATGGCGCAGAAGTACCGCGTGCCGGTGGTGGTGGAAGTGATCCTGGAAAAGGTGACCAACATCGCGATGGGCACCGAAATCGACAAGGTCAACGAGTTCGAGGCCATCGACTGCCGCCACCCCGAAGGCCGGCAGGGTCTGGAGATGGCGGGGCTGCTGGAATGAGGGCCGTGCGCCAGGCCGCTAACATCCGGTCCCCATCCCCTCGGTCGATCGCGTGCCGTACCCGGCAGGCGAGGGGCGCATTCATTCACCCGGAGTGCGCTGCTGATGCAACTGCACCTTGCGCGCCGACATCTTGCGGGTGTGGATGTTGAGCATCTCCACCGCCAGCGAGAATGCCATGCGCAAGCCGGCGGTTTCCCACTCGCCGTGTGACTTCCCTCTGCATCTAGGAAACAACATGAGCTGGATTTTTCGCTTCTTTGCCCGCGCTGCTGCGCGGCCTCTCCCTGCCTTGCTGGCCGCAAGCGCGCTGGCGGCCAGTACCCCTGTGCTGGCCTGGGAGCCCACCAAGCCCGTAGAACTGGTGGTGCCTGCCGGCACCGGCGGCGGCGCCGACCAAATGGCGCGCTTCATCCAGGGCGTGGTGGCCAAGAACAACCTGATGAAGCAACCCATCGTGGTTGTGAACAAGTCGGGCGGTGCGGGCGCCGAGGGCTTTCTTGATGTGAAGGGCGACAAGGGCAACCCGCACAAGATCGTCATCACGCTGTCCAACCTGTTCACCACGCCGCTGGCCACGGGGGTGCCTTTCAACTGGCGCGACATGACGCCTGTGGCCATGATGGCGCTGGACCAGTTTGTGTTGTGGGTGAACGAGGACTCACCGCACAAGACCCCCAAGGCCTTCTTCGATGCGCTCAAGGCCGGCCCGGACCGCGCCATGAAGATGGGCGGCACCGGCAGCAAGCAAGAAGACCAGATCATCACCGTGCTGCTGGAAAAGGCCGCGGGCAAGAAGATGATCTACATCCCCTACCGCGGCGGTGGCGAGGTGGCCGTGCAGCTGGTGGGCAACCACGTGCAGGCCACCGTCAACAACCCCATCGAGGCCGAATCGCACTGGCGCGCGGGCAAGCTGCGCGCGCTGTGCGTGATGGACAGCAAGAAGCTGCCCTACACGAACAAGGTCACGGCCACGCAGAGCTGGGGAGACCTGCCCACCTGTGCCTCGGCCGGCATCCCGGTGGAGTACACGATGCTGCGCGGCATCTTCATGGCGCCTGGCGTGACGCCTGAGCAGACCAAGTTCTATGTCGAGCTGCTGGCCAAGGTGCGCGCGCTGCCCGAGTGGAAGGACTTCATGGACAAGGGCGCCTTCAACCAGACCTCGATGTCTGGCCAGGCCTTCTTCGACTGGCTTGGCAAGAACGAGCAAATGCACCGCGTGCTGATGCGCGAAGCCGGTTTCTTGGCGCAGTAGGTTCCCCCCGAGGCGCCTTCGGCGCTCCCCCCAGGGGGCGCCGCCAGCGGCCCGGCGGAGCCGGTTCCGCGGCGTGCGCTTGGTGAATCCGGTGGTGTCCGCAGGTGCAGTGCGCTTGCCTTTGGAGTTGTATGAGCGAACCTGACAGTGAGTCGCCCGCAGTGGGCAGCCGCGGGCCCGAGCTGGCCGTGGCCTTGTTCCTGATGGCGCTGGCGGTGCTGGTCATCGTCGACAGCCTGCGTGTCGGCACCGGCTGGGGCGACGAGGGCCCGCGTTCGGGCTACTTCCCTTTCTACATCGGCCTGGTGCTCTTTGTGTCCTCGGGCTGGGTGACAGTCAAGCAGCTACTGCACTGGCGCAGCGTCAACCCGGCCTTCGCCGCACGCGCGCAGCTGGAAAGTGTGTGGGCGGTGCTGTGGCCTTCGGTGGTCTATGTGGTGGCGATTGCGTTTCTGGGCATTTACGTCGCGTCGTTCTCACTGATCGCCTATTTCATGTTCCGTCACGGCAAACATGCCGTGCTGCTGACCCTGGGCGTGGCCGCGGGTGTGCCACTGGCTTTTTTCGGTGTCTTCGAGCGCTGGTTTCTGGTGCCGCTGCCCAAGGGTCCGCTCGAAGCCCTGCTGGGCCTCTAGACCATGGACGAGCTCAACAACCTGTTCAACGGCTTCGGCATCGCGCTGACGCTGCCCAACCTGGGTTTCATGTTGATCGGCATCGTGCTGGGCGTGCTGATCGGCGTGCTGCCGGGTCTTGGCGGCGCCAATGGCGTGGCCATCTTGCTGCCGCTGACCTTCAGCATGAACCCCACGTCGGCCATCATCATGCTCAGCTGCATCTACTGGGGTGCGCTCTTCGGGGGTGCCATCACCTCCATCTTGTTCAACATCCCGGGTGAGCCCTGGAGCGTGGCCACCACCTTCGACGGCTACCCCATGGCCCAGCAGGGGCGGGCGGCGCAGGCGCTGACGGCGGCTTTCACGTCGTCCTTCGTGGGTGCCATCTTCGCGGTGCTGCTGATCACGTTCCTGGCGCCACTGTTGGCCAGGTTCGCGTTGAAGTTCGGACCTGCCGAGTTTTTTGCCGTGCAGCTGCTGACGTTCTGCAGCTTCGTGGGCATGAGCAAGGAGCCACCCGCCAAAACCATCGCGGCCATGATGCTGGGCTTTGCGCTGGCCGCCGTGGGCATGGACTCGGTGACCGGCCAGCTGCGCATGACCTATGGCCAGACCGAACTGCTCAAGGGCTTTGGCTTCCTGATCGCGGTGATCGGCCTGTTCGGCATTGGCGAAATCCTGCTGACGATGGAAGAAGGCCTGGCCTTCAAGGGCAAGAGCGCGCGCATCAACTTCAAGGTGGTGTGGCAGACCTGGGGCGAGCTCATCAAGCACTGGCGCTTGTTCCTGCGCTCGGTGGTGGTGGGCTGCTGGATGGGCATCACGCCCGGCGGCGCCACGCCGGCCTCGTTCATGAGCTACGGCATGGCGCGGCGCATGTCCAAACGGCCCGACGAGTTTGGCAAGGGCCGCATCGAAGGCGTCATCGCACCAGAAACCGCCGCCCACGCTGCCGGCACCGCGGCCCTGTTGCCGATGTTGACGCTGGGCATCCCCGGCTCGCCCACGGCGGCGGTGCTGCTGGGCGGCTTGCTGATCTGGGGCCTGCAGCCCGGGCCCATGCTGTTCGTGGAGCAGAAGGAATTCGTCTGGGGCCTGATCGCCAGCATGTACGTCGGCAACATCGTGGGCCTGATCGTGGTGCTGACCACCGTGCCGTGGTGGGCGGCGATTCTGCGCATCCCGTTTTCCATCATCGGGCCGGTGATCATCGTGATATGCGCCATCGGCGCCTACACCGTCAACAATGCGCTTTTTGATGTCTACATGATGATGTTCTTTGGCGTGCTGGGCTACCTGTTCAAGAAGTTGCGCTACCCCATGGCGCCCTTGGTGCTGGCCCTCGTGCTGGGCGACATGGCCGAGTCCAGTTTCCGCCAGGCGATGCTGGGTTCGCAGGGCGAGCTGAGTGTGTTCTGGAGCAACCCGCTGGTCGGGTCGATCACGGCGTTAGCGCTGGTGATGTTGTTGTGGCCGCTGTGGGGCATGGCCAAGAACCTGGCGTGTCGGCGCGAAAGCAAGGGGGGCGCCGCATGAAGATCGCTGTCGTCGGCGCCGGTGCCATCGGTGGCTACCTGGGCACCAAGCTCTCGCTGGCCGGTGAGGACGTGACCTTCATCGCACGCAACCGCAACCTGCAAGCCATCAACGCCCACGGCTTCCGACTGCAGTTGGACGACGGCAGCACGCAGCACGCGCCTGGCGTGCGTGCCGTGCAGGCCTGTGCCGAGGCCGGCCCGCAAGACGCCGTGCTGCTGACTGTGAAGGCGCACCAGGTGCGCGATCTGCTGCCCGAGCTGCGCGGCCTGTTCGGCCCACAGACCATGGTGGTCAGCATGATCAACGGCATCCCGTGGTGGTACTTCCACCGCCTGGCCGGGCCCCACGAAGGTCGGGGACTGCACAGCGTCGACCCCGGTGGCAGCATCGCAGCGCACATCGAGCCCGAGCGCGTGATCGGCAGCGTGGTCTACCCCGCGGCCGAACTCGTCGAGCCTGGGCTGGTGAAGGTCATCGAGGGCAACCGCTTCACGCTGGGCGAGCCCGGCGGCGAGCGCAGCGAGCGCATAGAAGCGCTGTCGCAGGCGCTGATGCGCGCCGGCTTCAAGGCGCCCGTCAGCAAAGACATCCGCGGCGAGATCTGGCTCAAGCTGTGGGGCAACCTCAGCTTCAATCCCATCAGCGCACTCACCCACGCCACGCTGCAAGACATCTGCCGCTTCCCGGCCACGCGCCAACTTGCCGCGGCGATGATGGCCGAGGCCCAGGCCGTGGCCGAGGGTCTGGGCGTGCAGTTCAAGATCTCGCTGGACAAGCGCATTGCCGGCGCCGAGGCCGTCGGTGCGCACAAGACCTCGATGCTGCAAGACGTGGAGCACGGCCGCGCGCTGGAATTGCATGCGCTGGTGGGCGCGGTCATCGAACTCGGCGAGATCACGGCCACGCCGGTGCCCACCATTGCCGCCATCCACGCGGTCACTGCGCTGCTCGCGCAGACCCTGGCAGCACAGCATGGGCGCTTGCGCATCGAAGCGGCGTGAAGGCCGCGGCGTGGCCTCTCAGAGTGTTGCCGTGGCTACTCCCCACGCTCGGCAAAGTCCACCACCCGCACTTCACAAACAATGCCCTGCGGCGCCTGCGCGTGCCAGACGACTTCGCCGCCGATCAGCTTGACGCGCTTGCGCACGCCGCCCAGGCCCAGGCCATGCGCCCAGGCCTGGGGGTCTAGGCCGTGGCCGTCGTCGGCCACGCGCAGCAGCAGCACGGGGCCCTCCAGGTTGATCTGGATGGCCACGCGCG
>JANOLY010000179.1:0-5147 GCA_031420055.1 Burkholderiales bacterium
CAGCGCCGACTACGAACTCGACGGTGCCGGCACTTTGGTAGTTGACAGCCTTGGCCAACTGCACCGCCTGCGCGCCCATGGCCTGGCGTGTGGCGTCGGTGATGAAGGGCGACGGCGCTTCTTCGATGACCTTCTGGTGACGGCGCTGGATGGAGCACTCGCGCTCGTGCAGGTAGACGACGATTCCGTGCGCGTCGCCCAGCACCTGGATCTCGATGTGGCGCGGCTGCTCGATGAACTTCTCGATGAAGATGCGGTCGTCACCAAAGCTGGCCAGCGCCTCATTGCGGCAGGTGGTGAAGCCTTCCAGCGCTTCCTTGTCGTTGAAGGCCACACGCAGGCCCTTGCCACCACCACCGGCACTGGCCTTGATCATCACCGGGTAGCCGATGTCGCGCGCGATCTCCACCGCGCGTTCGGCGCTTGCTATGGCTTCGTTCCAACCCGGGATGGTGCTGACCTTGGCTTCGTTGGCCAGCTTTTTCGACGCGATCTTGTCGCCCATGGCGGCGATGCTGGCGTGCTTGGGCCCGATGAAGACGATGCCTTCTTCTTCAACACGGCGCGCGAAGTCTTCGTTCTCCGACAGAAAGCCGTAGCCCGGGTGCACCGCCTGCGCGCCCGTGGCCTTGCAGGCGTCGATGATCTTTTTCGCCACGAGATAGCTCTCGCGGCTGGGCGCGGCGCCGATGAACACGGCCTCGTCGGCCAGCTCGACATGGCGCGCGTCGCGGTCGACGTCGGAGTACACCGCCACCGTGGCAATGCCCATCCGGCGCGCAGTCTTGATGACGCGGCAGGCGATTTCCCCGCGGTTGGCGATAAGGATCTTCTTAAACACGATTCGTCTCCGCGTGGAAATCGCCTGCGCACGCTTCGCGTGCCATGCGCTTTGGCTTCGCCGCAACGGCCTGGCGGCCGTGGTCCCCGCGGTTGGCTATGAGAATCTTGGTGAACATGTGCGGCCCCATCACAGCGGAATGTTCCCGTGTTTGCGCCACGGGTTTTCCAGCTTCTTGTCGCGCAACATGGCCAGACTGCGGCAGATGCGTTTGCGGGTCTCGTGCGGCTGGATCACGTCGTCGATGAAACCACGCGCACCGGCCACGAAGGGGTTGGCGAAGCGGGCCTTGTATTCGGCCTCGCGCGCGGCCAGCTTTACCGGGTCGGCCTTGTCTTCGCGGAAGATAATCTCCACTGCACCCTTGGCACCCATCACCGCGATTTCGGCGTTGGGCCAGGCGAAATTCACGTCACCGCGCAGGTGCTTGCTGCTCATCACGTCGTAGGCGCCGCCATAGGCCTTGCGCGTGATGACCGTGACCTTGGGCACGGTGCATTCGGCATAGGCGTACAGCAGCTTGGCGCCGTGTTTGATGATGCCGCCGTACTCTTGTGCGGTGCCCGGCATGAAGCCCGGCACGTCCACAAACGTCAACACGGGGATGTTGAAGGCATCACAAAAGCGCACGAAGCGCGCGGCCTTGATGCTGCTCTTGATGTCCAGGCAGCCGGCCAGCACCATCGGGTTGTTGGCGACGATGCCCACACTGTGGCCGTCCATGCGGGCCAGCCCGATAACGATGTTCTTGGCATTGTCGCGTTGCAGCTCGAAGAAGTCGCCGTCGTCCACCACCTTGTAGATCAGTTCCTTGATCTCGTAGGGCTTGTTCGGGTGGTCGGGCACCAGCGTGTCCAGCGAATGGTCCAACCGTTCGGCGGCGTCGCCACTGGGCCGCACCGGGGGTTTTTCGCGGTTGTTCAGCGGCAGATAGTTGTAGAAGCGGCGTGTCATCAGCAGCGCTTCCACATCATTGTCAAAGGCCAGGTCGGCGACACCGCTCTTGCTGGTGTGCGCGGTGGCGCCGCCCAGTTCTTCGGCTGTCACTTCTTCGTGCGTCACGGTCTTGACCACTTCGGGGCCGGTGACGAACATGTAGGAGCTGTCCTTGACCATGAAGATGAAGTCGGTCATGGCCGGCGAATACACCGCACCGCCTGCGCAGGGGCCCATGATCAGGCTCAACTGCGGCACCACGCCACTGGCCAGCACGTTGCGCTGGAAGACATCGGCATAGCCGCCCAGCGAGGCCACACCTTCCTGGATGCGTGCGCCGCCGCTGTCGTTGATGCCGATGACGGGCGCGCCCACCTTCATGGCCTGGTCCATCACCTTGCAGATTTTCTCGGCGTGGGCTTCAGACAGCGCGCCGCCGAAGACGGTGAAGTCCTGGCTGAAGACAAACACCAGGCGGCCGTTGATCATGCCGTAGCCGGTGACGACACCATCGCCGGGGATCTTGTTGTCCTGCATGCCGAAGTCGCTGCAACGATGCTCGACGAACATGTCCCACTCTTCGAAACTGCCCTCGTCCAGCAGCAGCTCCAGACGTTCGCGGGCGCTGAGCTTGCCGCGCGCGTGTTGCGCGGCAATGCGCTTCTCGCCGCCGCCCAGGCGGGCTGCGGCGCGCTTGTTTTCCAGTTGTTCGATGATGTCGTGCATGTCGCTTGTTCCTCGGTCAATTCATCAGATCGAGCAGCCGGCGTGCGGCCACCGACGCCGCCAGCGCGCCAGCGCGCACCTCGGCGCTGAGTGCCGGCAGCGCAGCGCGCACAGCAGGGCGCTCGTCGAAACGCTGGCGCAGGCCGGCGGCGATGCGTTCCCACATCCAGGCCTCGTCTTGCGCGTGGCGCCGCTGGGCCAATCGCCCAGTGGCGGCTTGCTGCGCGCGCAAGGTGCTCACCTCGCGCCAGAACTCGTCCAGCCCCGTGCCTTTGAGCGCGCTGAGCTGCAACACCGGGCTGGCCGCATGGGTGTGCGGGCCCAGCCAGCGCAAGGCGCCTGTGATCTGCGCGCGGGCGCGCGTGGCCGCGTCCTCGTCGAGGTCGGTCTTGTTGATCACCACCAGATCGGCCAGCTCCATCACGCCCTTTTTGATGGCCTGCAGGTCGTCGCCCGCGTTGGGCAGTTGCATCAGCACGAACAGGTCGGTCATGCCGGCCACGGCGGTTTCGCTCTGGCCCACGCCCACGGTTTCGACGATGACGACATCAAAGCCCGCGGCCTCGCACACCAGCATGCATTCGCGCGTTTTCTCGGCCACACCACCCAGCGTGCCGCTGGCCGGGCTGGGGCGGATGAAGGCCTGGGGGTGCACGCTGAGCCCTTCCATGCGCGTCTTGTCACCCAGGATGGAGCCACCGCTGAGGCTGGACGACGGGTCCACCGCCAGCACCGCCACGCGGTGACCGCGCTCCACCAGATACAGGCCCAAGGCCTCGATGAAGGTGCTCTTGCCCACGCCGGGCACGCCGCTCAGCCCCAAGCGGAATGCACCCCCGGCGTACGGCACCAGTGCGTCGAGCAAGGCATCGGCGCGCGCGCGGTGGTCGCGGCGGGTGGACTCCAGCAAGGTGATGGCCTTGGCCAGCGCACGCCGCGCCACCGGGCTGTTGGCGCTGCGCAACTGGGCCGCCATGGCAGCCATGGCAGGCGGCTCAGACAAGTTCGAAGCTGCGCCCATCGGGCAGCCGGTAGCGCGAAAAGTCGCGGTGGTCCACGGTGAGGATGCGCGTGACATGGGTGTCCACCGCCAGCCAATACAGCGATGCGTCAGCCAGGTCCATCACGCTGCGTGGCGGCTCGGAATAGGCCTGCATCCAGGGCGTCATGTCCAGCAGCGACTGTGGGTCCAGCGGGAACAAGCCGACTCCGCCCAGGCCCACCCAGCGCAGCATCTCCAGCCGGGCCACGCCGCCCAGCATGTGACTGGCTTCGGTCACACAAGGCCAGGTGGTGTGGAGCTGCCAGCGGTCGAAGCCTTGCGTGAGCAGCCGCGTGTAGTGCGCGTGCGAGCGGTCCTGCTCATCAAAGAGCGCGATCAACGGACCCGCATCGACCAGCGCGCGCTTCAAGCAGCACGGCCCCGGCGTTTGGCGGGCGCACTCTTGCGCTTGACCGCGGCCGCCGGCACGGGCGCGGACTGGCGGCGCGCCCAGTCGTCCAGATCCGCTTCGTGGCGCGCCCGCAGCACGGTGCGCAGGCGCTCGGCGTGGCTGCCGGCGGGCAGCACGGCGCCGCCCGCTGCAGCCTCGGCCGCGCGCATCGGTGCGAACTCTTCACGAACCTGTAGCAGCAGCTGACCCGGGTCTTTGTGGCCCAGGGCGCTTTCAACCGCCTCAATGATGAACTGCGACTTGCTGATGCCGCGGCGCTGCGCGGCCAGCTCCAGTTCGCGCTCGAGAAAATTTTCCATTCGAACGGACACGGCCATGATCGTTTCCTGAGAAGTGTATTGCCGTATTACTTTATCACTGAGGCGGGTTCTGCGCCAGGGCGGACAAGGCAGCGGCGATGCTATCCAGCACGCCCTTGGCGCTGACCGGAATCGGCGTGCCCGGGCCGTAAATGCCCTTGACACCGGCGGCGTAGAGGAAGTCGTAGTCCTGCTGCGGCACCACGCCGCCGACGAAGACGATGATGTCGTCGGCGCCCTGGGCCTTGAGCGACGCGATGATCGCCGGCACCAGCGTCTTGTGGCCAGCAGCCAGCGTGCTCACACCTACGGCATGCACGTCGTTCTCGATGGCCTGGCGCGCGCACTCTTCGGGGGTCTGGAACAGCGGGCCCATGTCGACGTCGAAGCCCAAGTCGGCGAAGGCCGTGGCCACCACCTTGGCGCCGCGGTCGTGGCCGTCCTGGCCCAGCTTGGCGATCATCACGCGCGGGCGGCGGCCCTGGGCGGTGCCGAAGGCGGCAATTTCTGCCTTGAGCTGCTCCCAGCCCTGGGCACTGTCGTAGGCGGCTGCATACACACCGGTCACCTTTTGGATGTCGGCGCGGTGGCGCCCGAAGACTTGCTCCAACGCGTCGCTCACCTCGCCCACCGTGGCGCGCGCACGCATGGCCTCGATGCTCAGGGCCAGCAAGTTGCCCTGGCCGCTGTGCGCGGCGTCGGTCAGCGCGGCCAGTGCGGCCTGCACGCGCGCGCCGTCGCGTTCGGCGCGAATCTTCTTCAGCCGCGCGATCTGCCCTTCGCGCACCTTGTGGTTGTCGACCTCGCGGATGTCCACCGCATCGTGGCTGCTGAGCTTGTACTTGTTCACGCCCACGATCACGTCTTTGCCGGCATCGATGCGGGCCTGCT
>JANOLY010000180.1:0-4126 GCA_031420055.1 Burkholderiales bacterium
CGTCAGCGTGGCGATGCGCGCCCGCAGCTCGGGCAACTGCCGCAAGGCCGCCTCTCGCCCGGCCAGGATGGCCTTCTGGCGGGCGCTGAAATCAGCGCTGGCCACGCCCGTGAGCACCGGGCGCAGCACCACGTCGGCATCGCGCAGTTCGAACTGGTTGATGCTGCGGCCCATGATGGCGAAGGTCTGCAGCAGCATCTTCATCACGTCGCTGGTGGAATTGCCGTCGGGTGGCGACGAGATGTCCACCGCCAGCACCAGCTCGGCGCCCATCTGGCGCGCGAAGCGCACCGGCACGGGTGACACCAGGCCGCCGTCGACATACTCCGCCGGCCCGATCTTCACCGGTTGAAAGACGGCAGGCACCGCGCTGGACGCACGCACCGCTGCCCCCGTGTCGCCGCGCTGGAACAGCACCGCCGCGCCACTGTCCAGGTGCGTGGCGACGATGCCCAGCGGCAGCTTCATCTGCTCGATGGTGCGCCCGCCCGTCTGCTCGCGCACGTAGCGCGCCAGCGCCTCGCCGCGGATCAGCCCGCGCGACGGAAACGCCCAGTCGGTGATGGCACCCTCGTCCATGGCCATGGCCAGCACGGCCATCTCAGCCCCCGTCTTGCCCGATGCATACAGCGCCGCCACCAGACTGCCTGCTGAAGTGCCGGCCACCAGGTCGGGCCGGATGCCAGCTTCTTCCAGCACCTGGATGACGCCGATATGGGCAAAGCCCCGCGCCGCGCCACCGCCCAGCGCCAGGCCGATGCGCGGCAGCCGCGGCGCTGGCTTGGGCGGCGCCACCATGACGGGCGGCGCCTCGGGCAGCAGCGGCGGCGGCGGCGCGGGTGGTGGCGTCTGGCAGGCCACCAGCAGCAGCGCAAGCAGCGGCGCAAGCAGCGGCGCCAGCGCACGAGCGGGCCACGGTGTGACCGGACCAAAGCATCCAAAGTGCATAAGCTTCAAACGAGAAAGTAGTTCTTGAATATAGGGCGGACTTCTAGAGTGCCCACACGACAGCGCTCCAGCACCCGCCCATGTACCGCTACACCGACTTCGACCGCCACTTCCTGCGTGCCCGCGCCGCGCAGTTTCGCGACCAGCTCCAGCGCCATCTGGCCGGCGAGTTGTCGGGCGACGACTTCAAGCCGCTGCGCCTGCAAAACGGCTGGTACGTGCAGCGTCACGCGCCCATGCTGCGCGTGGCGGTGCCGTATGGCGAGTTGTCGAGCAAGCAGCTACGCACGTTGGCGCGCATCGCCCGCGACTTCGACCAACAACCCGACCCGACGAGCCCCGTGCCAGGCGCCACGCGCGGCGGCTTTGGCCACTTCACCACGCGGCAGAACCTGCAGTTCAACTGGATCCCCCTGCACCAGGCCGCCGATGTGATGGACCTGCTGGCCGCGACCGACCTGCACGGCATACAGACCAGCGGCAACTGCATACGCAACACCACCAGCGACGCGCTGGCCGGTATCGCGCCCGACGAGACCTGCGACCCGCGCCCGTATTGCGAGCTGCTGCGCCAGTGGACCACGCTGCACCCGGAATTCGCTTTCCTGCCGCGCAAGTTCAAGATCGCCGTGACGGGCGCCCTGGAGGACCGCGCCGCCACCGACTGGCACGACATCGGCCTGCAACTGCGCCGCAACGACGCCGGTGAAATCGGCTTTCGCGTGGCCGTGGGCGGTGGCATGGGCCGCACGCCGGTCATCGCCACCGCCATCAACAACTTCGTGCCCTGGGCGCAGATCCTCGTCTTCATCGAGGCCATCGTGCGCGTCTACAACCTCTACGGCCGGCGCGACAACCTCTACAAGGCGCGCATCAAGATTCTGGTCAAGGCCGAGGGCGCACGATTTGTCGATGCCGTGAACCAGGAGTTCGCCGCGCTGTGCAGCGACCCGGCCGTGCGGTTCATCGCCCAGGCCGAACTGGACCGCGTGGCCGCCGACTTCACCGACCCCGAGCTGCCCACGCCCGCCCTGCCCGCGGCCAGCGGCGCCACGCAGCCACCCGCCTACACCCGTTGGCTGGACCGCAACGTGCACGCCCACCGCCTGGCGGGCTACCGCGCGGTGACGCTGTCGCTCAAGCGCGCCGGCCTTGCGCCCGGTGACGTGACGGCCGAGCAGATGGATGGCGCGGCCGAGTTGGCCGAGCGCTTCAGCCGCGGCGAGTTGCGCGTCACCCACGACCAGAACCTGCTGCTGCCCTGGGTGCTTGAGAGCGAGCTGCATGCGCTGTGGATGGCCGCACGCGAGGGCGGCTTTGCCACGCCCAACATAGGCCTGCTGACCGACATGATCGCCTGCCCCGGTGGCGACCTGTGCGCGCTGGCCAATGCACGCTCGCTGCCCGTCGCAGCGGCCATCAACGAGCGTTTTGCCGACCTGGACGAGCTGCACGACATCGGCGACATCGACCTGCACATCAGCGGCTGCATCAACAGCTGCGGCCACCACCACAGCGGGCACATCGGCATCCTGGGCGTCGACAAGGACGGCAGCGAGTGGTACCAGCTCACCGTGGGTGGCGCCGATGGCAGCCTGCTCTCGGGCCCGGCCGTGGCGGGCAAGGTCATCGGCCCGGCGTTTGCGGCCGACGAGGTGTCCGACGCCATCGAGGCCGTCATCGACACCTACCGCCAGCAGCGCCATGCCGGCGAACGCTTCATCGACACCGCACGCCGCATCGGTGCCCCGCCCTTCCGCGCTGCCAGCGACGCGGTGCGCCGCGCCACTGCACCTGCACTCGCCGCTTGAGCCTGGAGAGCCGCATGCAATTCATCGACCCTGACGCCGATCTGCCCGCGGGCACCTTGGTGCTGGACAGCACGCAAGACGTGACGCGCATGGCCGCCGAGCTGGCGGGCCGGCGCAACGTGGCGCTGCAGTTCGCCAAGTGGACCGACGGACGCGGCTATTCGCAGGCCGTATTGCTGCGCGCCCGGCTGGGCTACACGGGCGAGATCATCGCCAGCGGCGACGTGCTGGCCGACATGCTGCCGCTGCTGCGCCGCTGTGGCTTCAGCGCCGTGCGGCTGCGTGCCGACCAGAGCCTCGAGTCCGCCCAGCGGGCGCTGGGTTTCTTCGACGGCCGCTTCGACACCCACTACCAGCGCAGCACGCTGGCACCCCGGGCCGTCGCTCCATGATGCCGACACCAGCCACCACCTTGCACGCTCGCCACAGGGCCGGCTTCGAAGAGCGCCTGGCACAGACCCGGATGCTGCTGGTGCAGGCAGCGCGGCAGCACGCAGGCGCCATCGTGCAGGCCACCAGCCTGGGCGCCGAGGACATGGTCGTCACCGACCTCATTGCCGAGTTGCGCCTGGACATTGCCCTGGCCACACTGGACACCGGATTGCTGCACCCTGAAACCCTGGCGCTGCTGGCCCAAGTGCAGACGCACTACGGGCGCAGCGTGCAGCGCTTTCAGCCCGACACGGCACCGGTGCTGCAATTCGTCGCCCGCCACGGCGAAGGCGCCATGTTCGAGTCGGTGGCGCTGCGCCAGGCCTGCTGCGCGCTGCGCAAGCTCGAACCGCTGCAACGTCTGCTGCACGGCCGCACTGCCTGGGTGACCGGACTGCGCCGCGAGCAGTCCGCGGGTCGCGGCCAGGTTCAGGCCGTGGAAACGGGCGCTGACGGCCGCGACAAGGTCAGCCCGCTGGCCGACTGGAGCGGGCACGACGTGTGGCACTACATCGCCACGCACCAGGTGCCCTACAACAGCCTGCACGACCAGTTCTTCCCCAGCATCGGCTGCGCCCCCTGCACACGCGCTGTGGCCTTGGGCGAAGACGCCCGCGCCGGCCGCTGGTGGTGGGAGCAAGAGACGGCCAAGGAATGTGGCCTGCACACCCCCGCGCGCGCCCAGGAGAGCCCCACATGAACGCCCCCTTGCCCGCCCGGCATCTGCTGCCAGCCATCGAACAAAGCCATCTGGACGGGCTGGAGGAAGAGGCCATCTTCATCCTGCGCGAAGTCGCGGCCAGCTTCGAGCGCCCTGCCCTGCTGTTCTCAGGCGGCAAGGATTCGTGCGTGCTGCTGCGCCTGGCCGAAAAAGCCTTCAAGACGCCGTCATGGTCAAGCCATGCCGGCATCGACTTCAGCGGCCGCCTGCCCTT
>JANOLY010000181.1:0-1556 GCA_031420055.1 Burkholderiales bacterium
TGCACCAGTGCTTCGTTGTAGTCGCGGGCGAACACGGTGTCGGGCGCGTCGAACTTCGCCGTGGCCTGACCCTGGTCATTCAGGAGCTCGAGCTGCATTACTTGCCTCCCTTTGCAGGTGCGGCGATGGGTGCAGCAGCGGCGACCTTGGTACGCACCTTGATCGCGGGACGCACGACCACGTGGCCGTTCTTGGCGCCAGGCACCGCGCCGCGCACCAGCAGCAGCTGGCGAGCTTCGTCGATGCGGACCACGTCCAGGTTCTGCACGCTGACGGTCTCGTCACCCATGTGCCCGGTCATCTTCTTGCCCGGGAACACGCGGCCCGGGTCCTGGGCCATGGAGATCGAGCCCGGCACGTTGTGCGACCGGCTGTTGCCGTGCGACGCGCGCTGCGACTTGAAGTTGTGGCGCTTGATGGTGCCGGCGAAGCCCTTGCCGATGGAGGTGCCCTGCACATCCACCCGCTGGCCTGCAGCAAACATCGTCACCGGCACTTGCGCGCCTGGCGTGTACTGCCCGGCGATGTTTGCGGTGACGCGGAATTCCTTCAGCACCTGCCCGCCTTCGACACCGGCCTTGGCCAGGTGCCCGGCTTCGGGCTTGTTCACGCGGCTGGCCTTGCGGGCGCCGAACGCGATTTGCAGTGCGCTGTAACCGTCGGTGGCGACGGTTTTGACTTGCGTGACGCGGTTGTCTGACACATCGAGCACCGTCACGGGGATGGCATCGCCATCGTCCGTGAAGATGCGCATCATGCCCACCTTGCGGCCCAGCAAGCCGAGCTGTTCGCTCATGCTCATGGTTGTTTCTCCAGCATCCCAGCCTTTGGCCGGCAGGGCGCCTTTGTTCACGATCCCGACATCGATTGGCCGGGGTGGTTACCCGGACAGCTACCGTGAGGCGCCGCCCGGGTGGTTCGATCTCGGTCTGGATTGCTCCAAATCAAGTCAAGCCGATGATTGTAGCAGTCGCGGCGTTTGCCGCAACTGCTCAATCACATTACTGCAGCTTGATTTCCACGTCGACGCCGGCTGGCAGGTCAAGTTTCATCAACGCGTCCACGGTCTTGTCGGTCGGGTCGATGATGTCCATCAGGCGCTGGTGGGTGCGGATCTCGAACTGGTCGCGGCTGGTCTTGTTGACGTGCGGCGAGCGCAGGATGTCAAAACGCTGCATGCGCGTGGGCAAGGGCACGGGGCCCTTGACGATGGCGCCGGTGCGCTTGGCGGTTTCAACGATTTCCAGCGCCGATTGGTCGATCAGCTTGTAGTCGAAGGCCTTGAGGCGAATGCGGATCTTTTGTTTGGTGGACATGTGAGTTCCTCAGTGTTGAATAAACGAGCCTGCCCCCATCGGGGGGCGGCCGCGGTACCCCGCGGCCGGGGGCTCACATGTCATTCGATGATCTTGGCCACGACGCCGGCACCCACGGTGCGGCCGCCTTCGCGGATGGCAAAGCGCAGGCCTTCTTCCATCGCGATCGGGTTGATCAGCTTGACCGTGATGCTGACGTTGTCGCCCGGCATGACCATTTCTTTGTCCTTGGGCAACTCC
>JANOLY010000182.1:0-6976 GCA_031420055.1 Burkholderiales bacterium
TATCAATGTATTGCCACCCATCGCAGACTCTCCCTGTATTTAAGGACGTTTTCGCGTCGCCTCGGGCGGCGGCGTTGGAAAGTTCGGCGAGCCCGGACCGGCCTTGAGGCCGAACAGGAACTCCATGAGTTGGTGCCGCTCTTGCTCACCGAGCGCGCGAAAATCAGGGCCGAACCTGCCGTCGTGCGCACTGCCTGGCACCAGTGACAGTGGGTTCTCGAAGTAGCGCTGCAGCCAATCGCGCGTTCTGCGCGTGCCTTCGCCGTCAAGCACCGGGGCCACGCCCATCTCGCCGACGCCCATCGTGCGGTGACAGTTGTTGCAGCCGAATTTCCCGTACAAGGCTTGACCTTTCAGGCCGGCGGCAGTCCATTCGTAGTAGTCGCGCACCAGGGCTGGCTGGCCCGATCGGGACTGCATGTAGGCTTTGCCGAACGCAGCGATGACGATGAGCACGACCAGCGCGAGCATCACCTTTTCACCCAACTTCAGTTTCACTGCATTGGCCCTGCCGTTGACCTATCTAGCCCGCCGCACGCCGCGATGCCAGGACGCACTTCATTCAGAAAACTACGTGAAGCAGAAGCTCCAACCCAGCGTAAACGATGATGCCGCCGATACCGACCAAGCCGACCGCCAGGATGACCTTTTCACCGCGTTTGAGCCGTGACAGCGGGCCGATAACGTACGCCGACATCGCTAGAAAGACGAACACGCCGGTAACGACCAGTGCAAAGATCAGCGTTGAAATCTTGTCGGCGAATTCCACCTGGTTGTGCGCTCGGTACTCTGGCGGTGCGACTACGCGTTGTCAGCGTGGGAGTCTTTGTGCTCAGTCTCTTTGGCTTTCTGCCAGTTGATGATCCATACGATGCATGCGATGCCGCTCATCACGACCATGATCTGCAGCATGACCAGGTAGTAGCCCCAGTCCCACCACGGCTGGGCTCCAGTCGCGCTGACGAAGGTGGTTGTCACACTGTCGTAGCGCTGACCGAAGCCGGGCCACGGCATCGTCCACAGAAACGCCTCGAGGATGGTCACCGCGGCGATCAGGACCAACCACCACGGGATCTTCCCGTTGCCCTCCTTGATACCGTCGAAGTCCTCGTCGGAGAAACGACCGAACACCAGACCCTTGTCCTCGAGTTCGTCCATCTGGGTGTGTTCGCTGGTTTGCGATGGCTTTTGCATGGCCTGCCTCACTTGAGACTCTCGAGGAACGCGACGAGCGCGTCGAGTTCGTCATCGGTCAGGTACTCGAACGCCGGCATGATCGAGTCCGGTGTCACCGCCCGCGGGTTGCGGTGATGGACATAGTGCCACGCCTTGACACGGTTGCGGCTGGCGATGTGCAGCAGGTCCGGTGCCTTGCGGTCGGAGCCGAACAGGCTCGGCGACTCGCCCTGCACGTCACCGGCCACCGGCGGCGCCCCGAAGTAGGCCCAGTCCTGCGTCTGCTCGGGCAGCAGGGTATGGCACCACGAACAACCTTCGCGGATGAAGATCGTCTTGCCCTTGCCGGCCGGCGAGGCCGCGTTGGCGCCCTTCATCCACGGATCGTGGATGGACCAACCGGTATGGCCCCAGATCTTCTGATTGCGTTTGGCCAGCTCCGTCGGCGGAATCTGGCTCATGAAGGTGGATCCCGCCACCACGGTGATCGCAATCGAGGTGAAGATGGTCAGCACCACCATCACCGCGCCGATAACATACTTTGGCATCGTCGTTCTCCCTGAGCGTCGTGGTCAGGCCGGCACCGCGGCTGGGGCCAATGGACGAGACGACGATTCCGGTACCAGCTTCTTGCCGTAGCGGGCGGTCATGTACATGTTGTAGAGGAAGATCGGCTGCGCGAAGATGATCATTGCGCCGAAGATCACGCGGCCGACCATGTATGGATGCACCGCGACCACCGACTGGATGTACGGGATCTCGTAGACCTTCGCAGCACCCTGCACCAACCCGGCGGCCGTCAGCACGGCCCAGAAGCCGAGGAAGCCGATGGCCATCATCCAGAAGTGGATTCGCGCCAGCTTTTCACTGTAGAGCTCGCGCTTGAGCAGCTTGGGCAGGCCGTAGTAGATGGCGCCGATTTCGATGAAGCTGGAGAAACCCAGCAGCGCCAGGTGCGCATGGGCGACGATCCAGTGCGTGCCATGGATGTACCAGTTCAAGGCCCGCGTCTGCTGGAAGGCGCCCTGGATGTTGAGCGGGATCGCGAATAGCACGCCGGTAAGCGCCCACTGCAGCGGAATGCTCTTGGTGAACATGTACCACTTGTCCTTCATCGTCATCAGCATGTTGACGACGAAGGCCAGGGCCGGGATCATGATCAGCACGCCCGAAACGGAAGCGAACGACTTCAGCCACTCGGGAATGGGCGCGCCCATCAGGTGATGCGCACCCGGCGTCGAGTAGAAGGCAACGATTGACCAGAAGTGCAGGTGCCCGATCTTGTGGCTGTACAGCGTGTTGCCAGAGACCTTTGGAATGATGTAGTAGGCGATCGCTGCAGACACCGGCGTGATCCACAGGCCGAGAAGATTGTGCGCATGCCACCAGGTCATGTAGGCCTCGGCCAGGCCGGTGACCGGGAAGAAGTCGGGGATCGCGCCGATGAAGTACGACAACAAGATAAACAAACACGCCGCGCCGAAGAACCACAGCGTCACGTACAGGCCTTCGGCCTTGCGCGTGAGCATCGTCATCCAGATGTTGACCGCCAGCGGCAGGAAGATGAAGAGGATGACGTAGATGTCGAGCGGCCAGATCAGATCCTGGTACTCGCGGCCGGTCGTCAGGCCGTTGATCAGCGTGAAGAACACCGCCACCATGCCGATGTTCCAGGCCCAGCAGTTCCAGGTGCCCAGGCGCTCGCTCCACAGTTTGCTCTTGCACAGCGCGGGTGTCATGTAGCACATCGCGCCGGCGAAGGCCATCGAGATCCAGCCGAAGATCACGAAGTGCACATGCACCGGCCGGATGCGCCCGAAGTGCAGCCAAGGGATGTCGTTGGGAAGAATGTCGGGCCAGGCCAGCCTCAGCGACGTTCCCAGCGCCATCAGTACGCCGATGTTCAGCATGACGATGGCAGAGAAGAAGAAGTGCTTGGCGGCAGTGCCTTCCGCGTAGTCGTTGTCTCTCAAGAATGCCGCGATCATGTTTGGCCCTTGTTCTCAGTTGCGATTTGCATGACGCCTCACTTACCTTGCCGGACCATGACCGAGTTCATGAACCCAAAGCTCACGGCCGACAGCACCCCGGTGCCGATGCTGATGGCGAAGCCCCACCACAGCAGCCCCGTCCACTCGTCGTGGTAACGCATCCCTAGCAGGGGCAGGAAAGCCAGCTGGAACACGGTGCCAAGGCCGACGCCGACAATGAAGCCGCTGTACAGGATGTTGATCAGGCGATGCATGTTTCTCAGCCTCCGCGTTTCTTGAATACCGTCAGGTAGACGTTGGCGATGAAAGTCCAGTAGCCGAAGCCCATCAGCATCGCCCC
Organism: Burkholderiales bacterium; assembly: GCA_031420055.1. Classification (GTDB taxonomy): domain Bacteria; phylum Pseudomonadota; class Gammaproteobacteria; order Burkholderiales; family Burkholderiaceae_C; genus Rubrivivax. The sequence continues at coordinate 3,508 of JANOLY010000182.1, forward strand.
GGTGATGATCAGGATGTGGTGGATCGGGCCGACCGCCTCGAGCGCCTGCGGATAAGTCATGCCGGCATGGACCATGTTGCCCTCGATCACCCCCAGGATCACGAGCGAGCTGAAGAAAATACCCACGCCGATCGTCGACAGCCAGAACGACACCTCCGACAAGGTGGCGCTGTAAACGGGCCGTGACAGAAGGCGCGGCAGAACGTAGTAGAACAAACCCATCATCCCCATCGTGACGCCACCCACGAGGTTGATGTGGGCGTGTGCCAGTGGGTCGATCAGGTGTCCCGCCGCGCCCGCCGCTCGCAGCCATTGGCCGAAACCCGGAAAAGTCTGCATCACGCCGAGCATCGTGCCGATGAGCAAGTTGGTCACCGAGACGACGAGGAACCTCAGCACTAGCGGCATGCGGCCGGAGGCGGCGTCGGCTGCGCCCGGCGCAGGGGCGTCGTCATGACCGGGCTCTTGCCGGCGCGGGAGTTCGCTGATGCGGCTAATGGCGGCTCTCCGATCCGGCACCGGCGCTGAGATGCCGGACGTAGGTCAGGAGCTGCCTGCGTTGACTTTCCGACAGCTGCTTTTTCCAGCCGATCATCGGCGAGCCCGGCTGCGGTTCGCTGATGAACTCGAACAACTGCGCATCGCTGCGGGCTCGCGTCTTCGGGCTCGTCAGGTTGGCCGGGCGCGGCGTCACGCGATAAGCCCACTCCCCGCGTCCGTCGCCGCGCGAACCGTGGCACGACAGACAAAGCTGGACGTAGTAGACACGACCCTGTTCCATCGATACCGGGTCGGCCCCGGCATGCAGGCGAGCAAGGTCGATCGGCGCGGAGGCGTCGGTTGCGGGGCCATTCATGTCGGCGGCGGGGTTGAGCAGCGTCACGACATAGGCCAACGTGCCTGCGGCGGCGATGCCTGCAGCCACGATCGCGCCACTGCGCCCTGCTGCCGAAACGGGTAGCGTCATTTGCCCGTTCCGGTGCCAGGTGGCGTGGCCTTCGCGGTGCGCGCGAGCTGCACTTCGTTGCGGACTTTTTCGAGGTTCCAATCGCCTCTGAACGACATCACGTACCAGACAAGTTGCCAGCGCTGCTCTTCCTTGAGGAAGTCAGCAAACGACGGCATCGGCGTGCCGTCGATGCCGGTGGTGAAGGTTAGGTACACGCCACGCGGGTCGCTGGCGCCGACATACTGCGCAGCGTCACCGAAATTGCGCGGCTTGATCGGCAGGCCGTTGTCGTCCATGAGTTCAGGCGCCGACGGGCCGTCGCCCAGCCCCCCGGGCCCGTGGCACTTGGCGCACTGCATCTTGACGTAGACCTCCTTGCCCGCGACCAGCGCAGCCTCGTCGGGCAGCGGCGGTTCACCCACCTCGACCGCCGGTTGCTGATAGTCCTTCTCCTCCACCCATCGCTTGGACAGGCTCTTGATGTACGCCACCACCGCCCAGCGGTCGCGCTCGGGCAGGAACTTGAAAGCCGGCATGTCATGGTCGGCCACGAGCCCGCGTGAAATCGAGCTGAACAAGTCTCTGTCGGTGGGCAGCGAGCCGCTCGGTGTCGAGCGGATCTTGTAGACGGCCGAGGTGAAGTCACGCGGCTGGCGCGGCAGCTGGTATGCCTTCGCGTATTTTTCGCCCAGGGTCCACACGCCGCCGTTGCCATCGCCCTTGACGCCGTGGCAGCCGATGCACATGCCGCGGTAGACCCACTGGCCGTGCGTCAACAACCGCGCGTCGACGGGCGGGCTGCCTGCGACGGGCTCGATGTTTCCGGTTGCGGCCGAAAACTCGAAGAACGACTTCTTCGCTGGGGCGCTGGTTTCCTTCTGTGCCGACACGGCGACGGTCACACCAATCGCCAGGGCCACTGCGCCAAGGAGCGCGAACGCACTGAAGACTTTTACTTTCAACGCCTACTCCTGCATGCCGTCGGCACGGGGCCGCGCGTTGACCTGGACTCGATGCACCTCAACCGAATTCGACACCCACCCGAAGGCACCCCGGTGCGCCAGCTTGGACGCGCTTCCGTAGCACGCGATGGTCGCGGAGTCTGGCCGCGCCGTCCAATCACTTGTATAGATACTGCTGATTGATGCATCGCGTCTCCAGGCTGCCTTAGGCAGTTCAGTGTTTGTGCACTGCGGCGGCAGCGCCAGTAATGGCCTCGACCCTGACCTGAACCAGGACCTTGCCCGCCTTCTCGAAGCGCAGCTCGAGCGGAAAGGATTCGCCCGCCCGCAGTGGCGCCTTCAGGCCGACGAACATCATGTGCAAGCCACCGGGCTCGAGCATGACAGTCGCACCGGCGGGCAGCTCGATCGCATCGATGCGACGCATGCGCATCATGCCGCCATCCATACTCATGCTGTGCAGTTCCACCGAACTCGATACAGCCGCGGTTGCCGAACGCAGCCAGTCGACTGCGCCGTCGTTCTTGAAGCCCATGTAAGCACCCGCTGTGCTCTGGCCGCCAACGGTGGCCCGCGCGTGCAGGTGCGCGATGGCGATGGCGCCGGCCTTGTAGTCGTGCGCCGTGGCGACAAGGCAGGCCAGCGCCAGCGCCACACCGATACACGGCGAGCGGACCGCGTTCATGCGGCGGCGCGGCTGCCGCATGCGCTGCCAAGCGGATCGAGAAGTGGCAACGGGCGATCGGCGAACTTCTCAGTCGTGGTGCGAATCTCCTGCGGCAGCCGGTTGCGGATCAGCTCGGCGAGCGTACGCAACGTCGATTTGCGCGGGAATTGGTGCCGCCATACGAGGCCGATTGTGCGCTGCGGCCGCGGTGGCGCGAAGGGCCGGATCAGTACCTCGGTGTCGCGCAACGATCCGGCGCCCGGCCGAGAAGCCAGCTGCGGAAGCAGGGTGCAGCCGACCCCTTGGCCCACCATTTGGCGCAAGGTCTCGATGCATGTCGCCTTGAGTTCCGCGCGCCGCGCGGTGTCATTCTCGGCGCAGATTGCGAGCGCCTGGTCGCGCATGCAGTGCCCGTCTTCAAGCAGCAGCAGGTTTTCGCGCGCCAGATCTGCCGGCGCGATCTGGCGCAGCCCCGCCAGCCGGTGCCCGCGCGGCAGCGCGACGACGAACGCCTCGCTGAACAGCTCCATGGTCTCGAGCTCGGTGCCGTGCACTGGCAAGGCCAGCAGCAGCGCGTCGAGTCGGCCCCGCCGCAGGCGCTCAAGCAAGTGCTCTGTCAAGTCCTCGCGCAGGTAGATGGTGAGCTCGGGGAACCGGGCGCGGATCTCCGGCAGCAGCTGCGGAAACAGGTAAGGCCCGAGCGTCGGGATGACGCCCAGACGCAGCGGCCCGCTCATCGGATCTTTGCAACGGCGGGCCGTCTCCTTGATCTGATCCACCACCGACAATACGGTCCGCGCGTGCTCGATGATGCGCTCGCCGATCGGCGTCGCACGCAGGGGGTGCTTGCCGCGCACGAACAGCGTCACGTCCAGGGTGTCTTCCAGCTTC
>JANOLY010000183.1:0-20290 GCA_031420055.1 Burkholderiales bacterium
CCCGGGTCGCCCCGGCATCTGATGCATTGCCTCGTCGAGCCGGGCGTCTCGTGACTGTCCTTCTCGTTGGGCCCTTCGCCTCGGCCTACGACCTCTGCGGTCTGCCTCGACTACTACGGCCTTTGCTGACTTCTCGCTCCGCCCTTCAGCGTCACCCTTTCAGGCACAAGGCGAGATCTCCCCAGGTAAGAACGCACTCCTTCACTGCACAACCGCCGGATTTACGCCACTTCGCCTTGATCACGAGAGCTTTGCGGTTTCATGCCCGCTCGCCCTGCTCGGCAGCGCCTTCTATCCGGTTCTTGTCCATCGGCTTGCAGTTTCGCTCCACGCTTCCTCTCCACGATCAGTCACCCTTTCGCAGTTGCGCTTCGCTTCGTTCGCTGTGATCAACTCACGGGAGGACTTGCACCTCCAAGAGTGCGCCCATGCTGGGCGCACATGAAAAAAGGCAGGCGCCAGGCGCCTGCCTTTCTTGCAAAGCGAAGAACTTACTTCTTGGCTTCGTCTTTCTTCTTGTCAGCCTTGGCGCCGCTGGCAGCCTTGTCGGCCTTTTGGGCCTTCTGCGCCTTGGGCGCGCTGGCAGCCGGCTTGGCGGCTTCGGCCTTCATGGGGGCGCCAGCAGCGTGCGACGCGGCGTGTGCGCTGAAGCCGAACGATGCCAGGGCGGCGAAAACCAGGGAACTCAGGAGCTTGTTCATGTTGTCTCTTTCGATGGGGAAAACCGGGTGGAAGGGATGCTGAGAAAACTGTCCCGTTGGCGGTAGGGCGCCTGGGGCGGTCCGTGAGGCGCGATCGTCACCCAGCAACGACCACGAACTTGGCGGACATGGGCCGACAACGCCGCCCAACGGGCCGACGTTGACACGCAATGCCACAAAGCCACCGGCATCGTCTGTTCGCCGGCAGGCTACGATCCCACGCTGATGCTCCGCCCACACCGCCTGCTGGCGGCGCTGCTGCCCGCGCTGGTCGTCTGCACAGCGTTCGCCGCCCCCTTCCTGCCCGCGTCCGACACCCAGGTGCTCGAACGCCTGCCTGGACGCGCCAGCGACCCACGCGCACAGGCGCTGCGGGCCCTGCGCCTGGCCTGGCGACAACAACCAGGCGATGTGGTCCGCGCGGTGCGGCTGGCTGAACGCTACTTCGACGAAGTGGCCACCGAGGGCGACCCGCGCTACATCGGCTACGCACAGGCCGCCCTGGCGCCGTGGTGGGACCTGCCCGCACCGCCCGCGGCCGTGCGCGTGCTGCGCGCCAAGCTGCTGCAGTTCGACCACCGCTTCACCGAGGCATTGGTTGACCTGGACGCGGTGCTGATTGCCAACCCGGCCCACGGTGACGCCTGGGCCTGGCGCGCGGCCATCCACCTGGTGCGCGCCGACTACACCCAGGCCCGGCGCAGCTGCGAGCAGTTGGCATCGCTGGCGCCGCCGCTCATCGGCGTGGCCTGTGCTGCACAGGTCGACGCCGCCACGGGCCGTACCGAAACCGCCGCTGCGGCCTTGCGCAACGCACTGGCCAGCGCACCTGGCGCCGACCCGGCGCAGCGCCTGTGGGCACTGACGCGCCTGGGTGAAACCGAGGAGCGACGCGGCGCCTACCCCGCTGCCGAAGCAGCCTTTCGCCAGGCGCTGGCCCTGGACGTGAGCGACGTGTACCTGCTGGCCGCCTATGCCGACTTCTTGCTCGACCGCAACCGCCCGGCCGAGGTGCTGGCCCTGCTGAAGGACCGCAGCCGCGCCGACGTGCTGCTGCTGCGCCTGGCGCTGGCGGCCCAGGCGGCGGGCACGCCCGAGCGCGAGGCCCTGGCGCGCAGTTTGGGCGAGCGCCTGGACGCCGCCGCGCTGCGCGGTGATACCACGCACCGCAAGGAAGCCTCGCGCTACCGGCTGGCGCTGCGCGGACAGCCCGAGCAGGCGCTGGCCCTGGCGCGCGAGAACTTCGCCGAGCAGCGTGAACCTGCTGACGCGCGCATCCTGCTCGAAGCCGCCCTGGCCGCGCGCCAGCCCGCCGCGGCAGCGCCCGCGCTGGCCTGGATGGCCGCGTCGGGCATCCAGAGCGTGGCGCTGCAGGGCCTGGCAGATCGACTGAAGGCCCTGCCTTGATCCCGCCGGGCCGTGCCCACGGCGAGCACCGCAGTGCGCCGGGCGCAGCTTTGTCAATGTGCCAGCGCGCCTTGCGTGCGGTCGCCGGGTGGGTGGGTTGGGCGCGGGGTCTGGCTTGCCTGCTGCTTATGGCCGCCAGTGCGGCGCAGGCGCACAAGCCCTCAGACAGCTACTTGTCGGTGTCGGTGCAAGGCAGCCAGCTCACTGGCCGCTGGGACATCGCCCTGCGCGACCTCGACTTCGCCATCGGGCTGGATGCCAATGGCGACGGCGACATCACCTGGGGCGAGTTGCGCGCGCGTCACGCCGACATCGCCGCCTACGCCCAGGCGCGCCTGGCGCTGCAGGCTGACGGCCTGCCCTGCACGCTGAGCATCGGAGCGCAGCTGGTTGACGAACATACCGACGGCGCCTACAGCGTGCTGCCGCTGCAATGGGCCTGCCCTGGCGGCACGGGCGCGGCGGTGCGCAGCCTGGCGCTGGACTACCGCTTGTTCGCCGACCTCGACCCGCAGCACCGGGGCTTGCTCAAGCTCAGCACTGTCGGCACCACGCGCACGGCGATCTTTGGGCCCGCGGCGGCGCGGCAGCAGTTCGAACTGGGCCAGGCCAGCGGCTGGCAGCAGTTCATCGCCTACGCACGCGAAGGCGTGTGGCACATCTGGATCGGCTTTGACCACATCCTGTTCCTGCTCTCGCTGCTGCTGCCGGCGGTGCTGGTGTGGCGCCGGCCGCTGGGCCCACGGCGCGGCCTGGCCTGGGGCCGGGCGGCCGACTGGCCGCCGGTGGCAAATGCGGCGCAGGCGTTTTGGGACGTGCTGCGCGTCGTCACCGCCTTCACGCTGGCGCACTCCATCACCTTGACGCTGGCCACCCTGGGCGTGGTGACGTTGCCTTCGCGCACGGTGGAGGCCACCATCGCCGCGTCGGTGGTGCTGGCCGCGCTGAACAACGTGTTCCCGCTGTTCACCGGGCGGCGCTGGGCGGTGGCCTTCGGCTTCGGGCTGATCCACGGTTTTGGCTTTGCCAGCGTGCTGGCCGACCTGGGCTTGCCGCAAGGCGCGCTGGCGCTGGCGCTGCTGGGCTTCAACCTGGGTGTCGAGGCCGGACAGCTGGCCATCGTGGCGGTGTTCCTGCCGCTGGCCTATGCGCTGCGTCGCACGGTGTTGTACCGGCAAGGGGTGCGCATCGCGGGCTCCTTGGCCATCGCGGCGCTGGCCGGCGTGTGGTTTGCAGAGCGGGCTTTCAATCTGAAGCTGCTGCCGTTTTAACCCGGCGGGCGGCGGTTCAGGTCAGGCGGCGGCGGCGGCGACGACAAGTCGGCCACCGCGGCCGGCGCGACCTCAAACGCCAGCGTGACGAAGCGGCTTTCCCACTCGTCGGGCCGGCTGGCCGACAGCGCCAGGTCGGTGCCACGCAACACCCACCGGCCAGGCAAGGGCGGCTGCAGCGTGACCCGGCCTTGTTCGTCGGTCTGCTTCCAGATGCCCACGGGAGACAGCTCGCTGCGCCACTGCACGTTGAAGCCGGGCAGCGGACGGCCTTCACGCAACACCTGCACCACCACCTTGTCGCGCACCCGCAGCGGCCCGGGCGCGGCCTGCAGCAGCATGTCCATGGCCATGCCCGAGGGCTCGGATGACATCGCCGACACCTCGCCCAGGTTGATGCGCGCGTGCTTGGTGTAGGTCTCTTGCCACGGCAGGCGGCGCGCTTGCTGGGCGGCCCAGGTGGCACGCAACTCCGCCGAGGCGTTGATCTCTTTCAGGTAAACCGCCACCTTGTCGGCTTCCAGGGTGATGTGGAACGGCGTGAGCTGCGCCCAGCAGGATCGCGCCGACGCCGGTGCGCGCAGCACCAGCGCCGTGGCCGTGATCTGCTGGGCGCGCAGCGCGCCGACAGGCCCGGGCGCGCTGCTGTTGCAGCCGTGGCGGGCCAGATACTTCGGATCGATGGCAGTCTCTTGCGCCGGAAAGCGGTCGCCCGTGCCCAGGGCCAGGCGAAGTTCACCCGCGCGCGTCGGCGGCATCGGCTCAAACCAGGTGTCGTGGGCGGCCGCACCCAGCGCGCAGCCGCTCAGCGCGGCGGCCAGCAGGGCGTGGGTCAGGGTGTGAGGTATCTGCATGCGGTGTTGTACGCAGCCGGCCACGTGCCGGATGCGCCCACCGCGGCGCCCGTCACGCGCCGTGCTGTTCGAGCGCCTGCGCCGCGCCGGTCAGTGCAGCCTGTGTATCGGTGATGAGCGCCGTGGGCACAGCCTGCAAGTAGGCCTGAAAGCGCCCCTTGCACTCGAAGCGCTCGCGAAAGTTCGACCGGAAGAAGCGCTCACCCAGCCGCGGCACGATGCCACCCCCGATGTACAGGCCGCCGCGCGCGCCCAGCGTCAACGCCACGTTGCCGCAGAAGCCACCGAGCAAGGCGCAGAAGGCGTCCAGGCTGCGGCTGCAGACCGGGTCACTGCCTGCCAGGCCGCGTTCGACGATGAGCTCGGCAGACAGCGGGTCTGCCGCCAGCCCCAGCACCGCGGCCACGCCGCGGTGCAGCACCGGCAGGCCGATGCCGGACAGCAGCCGCTCGGCCGACACATGCGCGTGCTCGCGTCGCACGGCGGCCAGCAGGGCCACTTCAAAGTTGTCGCTGGCACACAAGGTGGCGTGTCCGCCCTCACCGGCCACGGCAGCCCAGCCGCGGCGCGTCTGCACCAGGCCGGCCACGCCCAGCCCGGTGCCGGGCCCGACCACGGCCAACGTGCCACGCGCCTGGGGCAAGGCGCCGTGCGGGCGCAGCTGGGCCGGGCTCAGCCGGGGCAGGGACAAGGCCAGGGCCTCGAAGTCGTTGAGCATCAGCAACTCGTCCAGACCCAGCTCGGCCTGCGTTTGCCGGCGCGAGAAAGACCAGCCGCTGTTGGTGAAGGCGATCTGGTCGCCGCCCACGGCCGTGGCCACGGCAAAGGCGCCGGCGCGCGGCGGGCTGTAGTCGCGGCCCAGTTGCTGCGCCAGCCTGTCCAGATAAGCCCGCGCCGCTGCGGCCGGGCCGGCGTGGTCGGCGCCGCGAAGGCTGGCCACGTGAGCCACCTCGCCACTGCCCTGGGCCCGCCAGCCGAAGCGCGCATTGGTGCCGCCTATGTCGGCCAGCAGCCACGGCCCGTCTGGGCGGCCGGCAACTGCGCGGCCAGTCTCATCTCCAGAAATCACACGGGGATCCTCAGCTTGTCTAGCGCCGACGGTAGCAAAACTACAAAGGCCTCACAAGTGCGCCCGCCCAAGCCGCCAACGCGCCTTGGTGGAACCTGCTGTGGAACTGCCGCATCGAACCGCGTATCCTGTAGTGAAGCTACAGCCGCAACTTCTCCCGATTGACGCCATGACGACCCGCCTGGAGCACGACAGCCCGCGCCTGCTGGCCGACATCGGGGGCACCTACGCCCGCTTTGCCCTGGAATCGGCGCCGGGCAGTCTGGGGCACAAGGCTTCGCTGCGCTGCGCCGAGCATGCCGACTTCCACGCCGCCGTGACCAGCTACCTGCAGGGCCTGCCCGAGGGGTTGGCAGCCCGTGTCGAACACGCCGCCATCGCCATCGCCAACCCGGTGGAAGGCGACGAGGTGCGCATGACCAACTACCACTGGCAATTCTCCAGTGAGCAGATGCGCCAACGCCTGGGGCTGCTGACACTGGTGGTGGTCAACGATTTCACCGCCCTGGCCATGGCCTTGCCGCGGCTGCAGCCGACCCAGCGCCGCCAGGTCGGCGGCGGCACGGCGCGTGAACACAGCGTGGTGGGCGTGCTGGGCGCGGGCTCGGGCCTGGGCGTGAGCGGCTTGATTCCCGTGGCCGACGGCTACGTGGCACTGGGCACCGAGGGCGGGCACGCCAGCTTCTCGCCGCGCGACGAGCGCGAAATCATCATCCTGCGCCACGGGCTGACGCGGTACCCGCACGTGTCCTTCGAGCGGCTGCTGTCGGGCCCGGGACTGGAACTCATCCACGACGCGCTGCGCGAGCACGCCGGCCAGCCGGCGCAGCCCTTGGCCGCGCCGGAGATCACGCGCCGCGCGCTGGACGCCAGCGACGCCTTGTGCGAAGCCTCGCTGCAGGCCTTCTGCGCCGTGCTGGGCACGGCCGCGGCCAACCTGGCCGTCACGCTGGGCGCGTTCGGCGGCATTTACATCGGTGGCGGCATCGTGCCGCGGTTGGGCGCGTACTTCGACGAATCACCCTTTCGCAGCCGCTTCGAGGACAAGGGCCGCTTCAGCAATTACGTGCGCGCCATCCCCACCTACGTCCTCACGGCCGAGAACGCCACGCTGGACGGTGTCTCGGCCATCCTGGCCGCGCAACTGCGCGCGCTGCGGTCCGACACCGGGTTGGCCATCCTGGGGCAGATCCGCCGCGCACGTGACAAGCTGTCACCGGCCGAAAAGCGCGTGGCCGACCATGTGCTGGGCCACCCCCGATCGGCATTGAACGACCCCATCGCCGAGATCGCGCGCGCAGCCCAGGTCAGCCAGCCCACCGTCATCCGCTTTTGCCGCACCCTGGGTTGCGAGGGGCTGTCGGACTTCAAGCGGCGGCTGGCTTCAGGCCTGTCGGGCACCGTGCCGTTGACCCACACGCTGGTCACCGGCGAGGACAGCATGCTGGAGCTGGCCGTGAAGGTGCTGGGCAACACCGCCAGCGCCATCCTGCAGGTGCGCGAACAGCTCAACCGCGACACCATTGCGCGCGCCATCGAACTGCTGAGCGCGGCCGAGCGCATCGAGTTCTACGCGGTGGGCCAGTACGGCGTGGTGGCCGACGACGCGCAGTACAAGTTCTTGCGCTTTGGCGTGTCGTCGGCCTCGCTGACCGATCCGCGCCTGCAAATCCTGGCCGCCAGCGTGCTGCGACCCACCGATGTGGTGGTCATCATCAGCAGCAGCGGACGCATTGACGACCTGCTGGAAGTGGCCGAACGTGCCCACCAGCGCGGCGCGGCCGTGCTGGCTATCACCGCCAGCCACTCGCCATTGGCCAAGAAAGCAGACCTGGCGCTGATCGTCGACCACGGCGAAGACGTGGCCACGCAGGTGCCCATGGTCAGCCGCATCCTGCACCTGCTGGTCATCGACATCCTGGCCGTGGGCGTGGCCATGCGCCGCGGCGCGGGTGGGGCTGCCGACCTGTCGGCAGCACACACCGCAGCACCCGCCGCAACCCCGCAAGAGCCCCCCGCGCCCGCAGCGCCCGCAGCGCGCCGTGCCGGCCTGGGCATCAGCGCCTCGGGGCCGCTGGCGCGGTTGACCTCACACAGCCGCTGAAGAGCCGACGTCGTCGGGCTCCAGGTCGGCCCACAGCGCCGCGGCGGGCACGGTCAGCTCCAGGCTGGCCAGCACCAGGGGCTGCTCGCCCTGCGTGGGGTGCAGCACCCACAGGCCATCGGCGCCCTTGCGGTAAAGGTCGCAGCGCCGCTTGTCCACGTCCACCAGCAGGTATTCGGCCAGGCTGGGTAGGGCGCGGTAGTCGGCGAACTTGTCGCCGCGGTCATAGGCGCTGGTGGACGGTGACAGCACTTCAACGACCAGCACCGCGTCGCGCTTGATCAGTCGGCTGGCGGCGTCGGCGGCGCTGCAGGTGACCATCAGGTCGGGGTAGAAGTAGCAGTCGGCAGCTTCGACGCGCAATTTAACGTCGGCCATGAACACGCGGCAGCGGCTGCCGCTCAGGTGCTGGCGCAACGCCACGGCCAGATTGAGGGCGACGATGTTGTTGCGATCCTCGCCACCGGCCATCGCAAACACCTCGCCGCGAACGAACTCGCGGCGCAGAGTCTCGCGCTCGTCCCAGGCCAGGAACTCGGCGGCTGTCATCAAGGCGTGTGGAAGTGGCAGTCCCATGGCAGGTGTGCTGAGAGTCCGATCGATGGCAGTGTAGGCCGCGATCGCCAAAACCGACACCAAAACCGCACGCCGCGCCCCACCGGGCCCGGGGCGCGCGGCGGCTAAAATCGCCCGCGTGTCGAGGAGCGTTGCAACGGGCCACCCAGCCCGCCAGGCTTGGCACACCGCGCCGCTACAGCCCGACAGCCGCGCGGTCAGCAACGGCGCTCGGCCCCCACCCCAGGACCGAGCCCATGCCCAGCCCCGCCACCGCCCCGCCCCCGATGCGCCTGTCCGGCCTGGAGCCGGCCAGCTTCGACACCGCCTCGCTGTTCGTCAACGTGGGCGAGCGCACCAACGTCACCGGCTCGCGGGTGTTTGCCAAGATGATCCTGGAAGGCCGCTTCGAGGACGCGCTGAGCGTGGCACGCCAGCAGGTGGAAAACGGCGCGCAGGTCATCGACATCAACATGGACGAGGCCATGCTCGATTCGGCCGCAGCGATGGAGCGCTTCTTGAAGCTCATCGCCGGCGAGCCCGAGATCGCGCGTGTGCCCATCATGATCGACAGCAGCAAGTGGAGCGTCATCGAGACCGGGCTGAAGTGCATCCAGGGCAAGGGCATCGTCAACTCCATCTCGCTGAAAGAAGGCGAGGCCGAGTTCAAGCGCCAGGCCAATCTGGTGCGCCGCTACGGCGCGGCCACCGTGGTCATGGCTTTCGACGAGAAGGGCCAGGCCGACACCTACCAGCGCAAGATCGAGATCTGCCAGCGCGCTTACGGCATCCTGGTGGACGAGGTGGGCTTTGCGGCCGAGGACATCATCTTCGACCCCAACATCTTTGCCATCGCAACAGGCATCGAAGAGCACGACAACTACGCGGTCGACTTCATCAACGCCACACGCTGGATCAAGCAGCACCTGCCCGGCGCCAAGGTCTCGGGCGGCGTCAGCAACGTGTCCTTCAGCTTTCGCGGCAACGACCCCGTGCGCGAGGCCATCCACACCGTGTTCCTGTACCACGCCATTCAGGCCGGCATGGACATGGGCATCGTCAATGCCGGCATGGTGGGCGTGTACGACGACCTCGAGCCCGTGCTGCGCGAACGTGTCGAAGACGTGGTGCTCAACCGCCGCCAAGATGCCGGCGAGCGACTCGTCGAAATCGCCGAGACCGCCAAGGGCATGGCCCGCGACGACAGCGCCAAGCTGGCCTGGCGCGTGGGCGACGTGAACCACCGCCTGAGCCACGCGCTGGTGCACGGCATCACCGAATTCATCACCGCCGACACCGAAGAAGCCTGGCTCGCCATCCAGGCCGGTGGCGGGCGGCCGCTGCACGTGATCGAAGGGCCCTTGATGGCCGGCATGAACGTGGTCGGCGACTTGTTCGGCCAGGGCAAGATGTTCTTGCCGCAGGTGGTCAAGAGCGCGCGGGTCATGAAGCAGGCCGTGGCCCACCTGTTGCCCTACATCGAAGAAGAAAAGAAGCTGCTGATTGCCGGCGGCGGCGAGGCCAAGCCCAAGGGCAAGATCGTCATCGCGACGGTCAAGGGCGACGTGCACGACATCGGCAAGAACATCGTCACCGTCGTGCTCCAGTGCAACAACTTCGAAGTCGTGAACATGGGCGTGATGGTGGCCTGCCAGGACATCCTGGCCAAGGCCAAGCTCGAAGGGGCCGACATCATCGGCCTGTCCGGCCTGATCACGCCCAGCCTGGAAGAGATGCAGCACGTGGCCGCCGAGATGCAGCGCGACGAGCATTTCCGCAGCCGCAAGACGCCGCTGCTCATCGGTGGGGCCACCTGCAGCCGCGTACACACCGCCGTGAAGATCGCGCCGCACTACGAGGGGCCGGTGGTCTACGTGCCCGACGCCTCGCGCAGCGTGGGCGTGTGCTCGGAGTTGCTGTCCGACGAGCGCGCCGCCAAGTTCATTGCCGATCTGCACACCGACTACGAGCACGTGCGCGCGCTGCACGCCAGCAAGAAGGTGACGCCGCTGGTGAGCCTGGGCGCAGCGCGCGCCAACAAGCATGCCATCGCCTGGAACACCTACACGCCACCGACACCAAAGTTCATCGGCCGGCGTGTCTTCAAGAACTACGACCTGGCCGAACTGGCACAAAGCATCGACTGGGCGCCGTTCTTCCAGACCTGGGACCTGGCGGGCAAGTTTCCCGACATCCTGACCGACGAGGTCGTGGGCAGCGAGGCACAGCGCGTCTATGACGACGGCAAAAAACTGTTGCAACGCGCCATCGAAGGCCGCTGGATGCAGGCCAGCGGCGTCATCGCGCTGCTGCCTGCCAACACGGTGGGCGACGACACCATCGAGATCTACACCGACGAGTCGCGCAGCGAGGTCGCGCTGCGCTGGAGCCCCCTGCGGCTGCAAAGCGAACGCCCGCGGGTCGACGGCGCCTTGCGCCCCAACCGCAGCCTGGCCGACTTCATCGCGCCGCGCGGCGTGCAGCCCGACCACATCGGCCTGTTTGCGGTAACGGCGGGCTTGAGGCTAGAGAAGAAGGAACGCCAGTTCACTGAGGCCCACGACGACTACTCGGCCATCATGCTCAAGGCCTTGGCCGACCGCCTGGCCGAGGCCTTTGCCGAGCGGCTGCACCAGCGCGTGCGCACCGACCTGTGGGGCTACGCCAGCGACGAGCAACGCGACCTGGCCGCGCTCATACAAGAGCAGTACCGCGGCATCCGCCCCGCGCCGGGCTACCCGGCCTGCCCCGAGCACAGTGTCAAGCGCGCCATGTTTCGTGTGCTGGGCGCCGAGGACATCGGCATGGGCCTGACCGACAGCATGGCCATGACACCGGCGGCCAGCGTCAGTGGCTTCTACCTGGCGCACCCCGAGGCCACGTACTTCAATGTGGGCCGCATCGGCGAAGACCAGTTGCGCGACTGGGCACAGCGCCAGGGCGTGGACATCGACACCGCCCGCCGGCTGCTCGCGCCCGCGCTGACGTGACGGATTTCACAGCCGCCAAACTGATTGGTGAGCGGCAGTAACGACTGCAGCGAACGACCGGGTTCTGTCACACGGCGGGTTTTGCAGGCGCCACACTACGGGTTGTCGTTTCTGCCGGGGCCGCACCATGCAACACCAACCGTCCGTGCAACCGCGCTTGCGCAGGCTCTGGGCGCCAAGCCTGGCGCTGGCCGCCGCCACCACCTTGCTCGCCGCCTGTGGCGGCGGGGGCGGCGACAACAGCACCGCACAAGCCGCCGACGCCGACGCCGCCGCAGGCACGGCGCGTGCGCTGGCGGTGGCCGACCTGCGCATCAGCGGCACCGACGGCGCGCAGACAATCGTCGGCAGCCCAGGCGGCCTGGGCGGCATCGTCACCCGTGACGCGGCAGCGCGCTTCCTGACGCAGGCCAGCTTCGGCCCCACGGATGCCGAACGTGAACGCGTCATGAAGCTGGGTTACGCAGGCTGGATCTCGCGCCAACTGACCCTGCCCGCCACCTCGCACCGCACTTGGTGGGAAGCACGCGACGCCGGCATCCGCGCTGGCGACGCAAACGCCAGCGCTGGGCAGGACCAGGTCTTCGAGTCGTTCTGGAAACAAGCACTCACCGGTGAGGACCAGCTGCGCCAGCGCGTGGTGTTTGCGCTGTCGCAGATCTTCGTCATCTCGGCCGTGGACAGCAACATCGGCAACCAGCCGCGCGCCATGGCGGCCTGGCTGGACATGCTGGGCGACAAGGGCTTGACCACCTACCGCGAACTGCTGGAAGCCGTGTCGCTGCACCCCATGATGGGCCTGTACCTCAGCCACCTGCGCAACCAAAAGGCCGATCTGGCCACCGGCCGCGTGCCCGACGAGAACTACGGCCGCGAGGTACTGCAGTTGCTGTCCATCGGCGTCATCAAGCTTCATCTCGACGGCACCCCGGTGCTCGTCAACGGCAAGGCGGTGGACACCTACACCCCGGCCGACATCAGCGGCATGGCGGCTGTCTTTACCGGCTTCAGCTGGGCCTGCCCGGCGGCACCTGCCAGCAACGGCTGCTTCAACAACGGCAGTTCGGGCGGTGTCAGCGACCCCGACCGTTACATCAAGCCCATGGTGGCCTACCCGCAGTTCCACGCCACCACGGCCAAGAACTTCCTGGGCGTGACCATCCCGGCGCAAAACCCTGCCAACCCCGCGGCCAGCCTGAAGGTGTCGCTAGACACGCTGGACGCGCACCCCAACACCGCCCCCTTCATCAGCCGCCAACTCATACAGCGCCTGGTCACCAGCAACCCCAGCGCCGACTACGTGCGTGCCGTGGCCAGCGTGTTCGTCAACAACGGCAAGGGCACGCGCGGCGACATGAAAGCAGTCGTCAAGGCGATCCTGCTGCACCCCGAGGCGCGCCTGCGCAACGACGCCTCGGGCAAGCTGCGCGAACCGGTGCTGCGCCTGTCGGCCTACCTGCGCGCCTTCCCGCACACCTCGGACACGGGTTTCTTCCGCGTCGGCAACACCGACACCCCCGCCAGCTCGCTGGGCCAGACCCCCCTGCGTTCGCCCTCGGTTTTCAACTTCTACCGCCCTGGCTACGTGGCGCCAGGCACGCAGACCGCCGCCACGGGCCTGGTGGCCCCGGAGATGCAACTGATGAACGAGACCAGCGTGTCGGGCTGGGTCAACTACATGCGCGACAACCTCAGCAGTGGCGTGGGCCAGTCCAACGGCACGGTCAACGGGGTGCTGCTGAACCGGCGCGACCTGCGTCGCAACGACGCGGCCGAGATGGCGCTGGCCACCCAACCCGTCGACCTGAGCAACTGGGTGTTCGACCGCCTGCTGTACGGCCAGGCCGGCGCCACGCTGCGCAACGAGATCGTCACCGCGGTGGGCAGGATCACGATTCCCGCGCTCAACGCCACGGGCAGCAACCTCGCTCAGGTCGACGCCGCCAAACGCAACCGCGTCAACGCCGCACTGCTCTTGACGTTGGCATCGCCCGAATACCTGGCCCAGAAGTGACGCAAGGGAGACACCACATGCACATCCACAACAACGCCTCGCGCCGCCTGTTTCTTCGCCAGGCCGGCGCCCTATCGGCCCTGGTGGGCAGCGCTGCGCCCCTGGCGCTGAACCTGGCGGCGCTGGGCTCGGCCTCGGCACAAACTGCGGGCAGCTACAAGGCCTTGGTCTGCCTGTTCTTCTTTGGCGGCAACGACTCCTTCCACATGGTGTTGCCCACCGACGCTGCGTCCTGGGCCGCCTACACCGCCACGCGCAACCAGGCGCCGGACCCGATCTCGCTGCGACCGCTGGGCACGGCGCCCGTGGCAACCGCGGCCGCCGGCTCGCCGGCCCGGCTGGGCGGCGTGCTGCCGCTGGCCCCCGCCAACCCGCAGGGCCGCAGCTTTGCGCTGCACCCGCTGATGGGTGGGCTGCAAGGCTTGTTCAACACCGAGCGCCGCCTGGCCATCCTGCCCAACGTCGGCCCCTTGCTGATGCCGACCACCAAGGTGCAGTACGGCCAGAGCAGCCATCCCAAGCCAGCACAGCTGTTCTCGCACAACGACCAGCAGAGCACCTGGCAGGCACTGGGCCCCGAAGGCGCCACGCGCGGCTGGGGTGGCCGCTTGGGCGACCTGCTGGCCTCAACCAACACCCAGCCCGTGTTCACCGCCATTTCGGCCGCGGGCAACGCGGTGTTCCTGGCCGGTGATTCGGTCAAGCAATACCAGATCAGCACCAACGGCGCCATTCCCCTGGGCGTGGACAGCGCCGGCCGCGTCTTCGGCTCGGCCGATGTGGGTGCCGCGCTGCAGCGGCTGGCTTCCAGCAGCCGCACCCTGCACCCCTTTGATACTGACACCGCGGCCATCGCCCGGCGCTCCATAGACGCCGAACAGCTGCTGCGCACGGCCCTGCGCGCGCCCAGCGACCCCCTGTTCGGCACGGCACCGGCCAGCGGCGCCTACAACCCCAGCAACGACCCCAAGCTGCGCTACAACAACCCGCTCACCGGCGCGGCGGCATTCAACAGCGTGGCGCAGCAGTTCCAGGTGGTCGCACGCATGATCGACGCCGGCCTGCGCGGCGCCACCGGCACGCAGCGCCAGGTGTTCTTCGTCAGCCTGGGTGGTTTTGATACCCATGACGGCCAGAACACCGGCCTGGCCGACCTGTACGCCCGCATCAACCACGCCATGATGTACTTCGACGCCACGCTGGGCGCCTTGAATGCACGCGCCCAAGTCACCACCTTCACCGCCAGCGACTTCGGCCGCACCTTCACCAGCAACGGCGACGGCACCGACCACGGCTGGGGCTCGCACCACTTCGTGATGGGTGGCGCGGTCAATGGCGGCGACCTCTACGGCCGCTTCCCCACCCTGGCCATGAAGAACGCCAACAACAGCAACTTCGACGGCAGCGCCGACCAACTGGGCAACGGCTCGCTGCTGCCGGTCAATTCAGTCGACCAGCTAGGCGCCACGCTGGGCCGATGGTTTGGTGCCAGCGACTCCCAGCTGGCCGGCATCTTCCCCAACCTGGCCAACTTCAACGTGGCGCAGCGCAACCTGGGCTTCATGCAGGCTTGAACGCCGGCCAGCCGGCTCGGGGCCGGCCCGGGGTCGCTCAGTACACCTGTTCGGTGGTCACGACAAAGCGGGTCAGCGTGTTGGGGCCGAAGGTCATGGTGATGGGCACGTCGCCCGCGTCGCGCCCGCGTGCCATCAACACGCGGCCGATGCGCGGTCGGTTGTGGCGCGCATCGAAGGTCCACCACTGCCCGCCCAGGTAGACCTCGAACCAGGCGCTGAAGTCCATGGGCGAGGGCACCTGCGGCACGCCGATGTCGCCCAGGTAGCCCGTGCAGTAGCGCGCCGGGATGTTCATGCAGCGGCACAGCGTGACAGCCAGGTGCGCAAAGTCGCGGCACACGCCCGTTTGTTCATGAAAGCCCTGAAGCGCGCTGCGGTTGGCGCGTGCGTTGGCGTAGTCAAAGCGGATGCGCTGGTGCACGAAGTCGCACACCGCCTGCACCCGACCCCAGCCCAGCGGCGTGGCGCCGAACTGGGCCCAGGCGAATGCCAGCAGTTCGCTGTCGACCTCGCAATAGCGGCTGGGCAGCAAGAACTGCAGCACCTCGGTGGGCAGGTCTTGCGGCGCGTGTTGCCAAGCCTGGGGCCCGTAGGCATCGGCCAGGCCGCTGTCAAAAATGCGCGCCTGGCTGGCCAGCCGCACCGAGGTCACGCCCGGCGGCACCTGGATGCGCCCGCAGCGGTTGCCAAAGGCGTCGAAGTACTCCACCGCGGCCATGGCCGGGAAGACGGTGATGCGCTCGGGCTGCTGCAGGTCATGCTCGCGGCTCGGGTGCACGCGCAACAGGTGGATCAGGGCCGTGGGCGCGCTGAGCGCGAGTTCGATGTCGTGGCCGATCTCGATGAGCATGTACCTCCCCCGCGCCACGCGGCGTGACAAGCCGATGATGCGCCCTGGCACGCGCTGCGCGCCTTCGCAGGCGTGCAACCGTCGTGTAGGACCAAGCCGATGCGCTGCGGCACTCGCCGCCTATCATCCGGCCCCCGCATGAACAACCCCAACGCCGCCCCCGCCTCACTCAACAACGCCCAGATGCAAGCCGTGCACCACCTGCACGGCCCCTGCCTGGTGCTGGCCGGCGCGGGCTCGGGCAAGACCCGCGTCATCGTGCACAAGATCGCGCGGCTGCTGCAGACGGGACTTGAGCCCAAGCAGATCGCCGCCATCACCTTCACCAACAAGGCCGCGGCCGAGATGCGCGAGCGCACCAAGGCGCTGGTGGGCCCGCGTGCGGCCAAGGAGCTGGCCGTGAGCACCTTTCACTCCTTGGGCGTGCGCATGCTGCGCAGCGACGGCGCGCGCATCGGCCTGAAGGAACGCTTTTCCATCCTCGACAGCGACGATGTGCTGGGCGTGCTGAAAGATGCCGGCGGTTGCAGCGACAACGCGCTGGCGCGGCGCTGGCAGTGGGGCATCAGCCTGTGGAAAAACCAGGGTCTGGACGCCGACGGCGCCGACGCCGCAGCCACCAGCGACGACGAACGTGTCGCCGCGCGCGTCATGCGCCGCTTCGAGGAACGCCTGGCGGCCTACCAGGCAGTGGACTTCGACGACCTCATCGGCCTGCCGCTGAAGCTGCTGCAACGCGACGACGAGGCCCGCGCCAAGTGGCAGGCCACCTTCGGCCACATCCTGGTCGACGAGTACCAAGACACCAACGCCGTGCAGTACGAATTGCTCAAGGCGCTGGTCGGCGACGCCGGCCAGTTCACCGCCGTGGGCGACGACGACCAAAGCATCTACGGCTGGCGCGGCGCCACCACCCTCAACCTGCGCCGCCTGCCGCAGGACTACCCGGCCCTGAAGCTCATTGCGCTGGAGCAGAACTACCGCTCCACCGGCCACATCCTGCGCGCGGCCAATGCCGTCATCGCCCACAACCCCAAGGTCTTCGAGAAGAAGCTGTGGAGCGAATTCGGCGACGGCGAGCCGGTGCGCGTGCTGGAGTGCGACAACGACGAGCACGAGGCCGAGCGCGTGGTGGCGCGCATCCAGTCCATCCGCTCGGCCGGCGGCGCGAACATCAAGCTGTCGGACTTTGCCGTGCTCTACCGCGCCAACCACCAGGCGCGCGTGCTCGAAACCAAGCTGCGCACGGCGCAGATCCCGTACAAGGTGTCGGGCGGGCAAAGCTACTTCGACCGCGCCGAGATCAAGGACCTGTGCGCCTGGCTGCGCCTGTTGGTCAACGCCGACGACGACCCGGCCTTCCTGCGCGCCGTGACCACGCCCAAGCGCGGCATCGGCCACCAGACGCTGGCCGCGCTGGGCGAGTTCGCGTCGAAGTGGAAGCTGAGCCTGTTCGAGTCGCTGTTCTCGCCCAGTCTGGGCACGGCGCTGAAGGGCAAAGCCATCGACGGCCTGCACGAGTTTGGCCGCAGCGTGAACGACCTCGAGACCCTTGCCCGCCACACCCAAGGCGAGGGCGATGCGCGCAACGTGCTGCTGGGCTGGCTGAAGGACATCGGCTACGAGCAGCACCTGCACGACGGGGAAGACAGCGAAAAGCTGGCCGCCGCACGATGGGGCAACGTGCTGGAGTTCGTCGACTGGATCGCCCGCCGCTGTGGCGGCAACACCGCGCAGGGCAGCAGCGACGACAGCGCCGCCGAGCCCCAAACCGTGTTGCAAGTGGCGCAGACCATCGCGCTCATCCTGAGCCTGGCCGACCGCGCCGACGAGCAGGACGTGGTGACGCTTTCAACCCTGCACGCCGCCAAGGGCCTGGAGTGGCCGCACGTGGTGCTGGCCGGCGTGAACGAGGGGCTGCTGCCCTTTCGCAGCGGCAGTGAAGACGCCACTGCCGAACTCACGCCCGAGCGCCTGGAAGAAGAACGCCGCCTCATGTACGTGGGCATCACGCGCGCCCGCAGCACGCTGGTGGTGAGCACGCTGCGCCGACGCAAGCGCGGCCGCGAGACCGTGGCCGGCGTGCCCAGCCGCTTCATCGCCGAGATGAAACTGGCCGAGGCCGTGGACAAGGGCGACCCGCGCGAGCGGCTGAAGAAGCTGCGCGCCGAACTGGCGGCAAGGGCGCCGGTGACGGGCGGATGAGTCGCCACGGGGTCCAGCCACGGGGTCAGGTCTTGCCTTTTGCCTCACCAGCCGCTACGATCAACCACCCCCGTCACCATCCCACCCCCGATGGCTCGTCCCCTGCGCCTGGAGTTCCCCGGCGCCACGTACCACGTCACTTCCCGTGGCGACCGGCGCGAACCTGTTTACCGCGACGACGCCGACCGTTCGGCGCACGTGCAGGTTGTCGCCGCGGCGGTGGACCGCTTTGAAGCCAAGGTGCTGGCGTATTGCCTGATGGGCAACCACTACCACCTCGTCGTCCACACGCCCCAGGCCAACCTCTCGCGGCTGATGCGGCAGATCAACGGCGTCTACACGCAGGCGTTCAACCGGCGACACGGTTTGGTGGGGCACCTGTTCCAAGGCCGCTTCAAGGCCATCGTGGTTGACCGCGACGCCTACCTGATGAGCCTGTGCCGCTACGTCGAGCGCAACCCGGTGGCCGCCGGCCTGGTGGCGGCGCCGGGCGCCTGGGCTTGGTCGAGCTACCGCGCCCATGTCGGGCAGGCCGACGCGCCGTCGTGGCTGGACACGCACGCGCTGTATTCGCAACTGTTGGGCCGCCCACCGCAAAACGCCGCCGACAGCGCGCACGCCGCAAGCCAATACGAGGCGCTGGTCGAAGTCGCGCCGGCCGCGTCGCTGTGGCAGCACGGCTTGACGGCACAGATCTTCCTGGGCGACGCGCAGTTCGCTGCCCGCATGCAGGCGCGGGCCAGCGCGGCACAAACGGCGTCGACTGACATTCCCCGCGCGCAGCGGCTGCCGGCTTTGAGCCTGTCGCAGTGTCTGCAACGCTGCGGCGACCGCGCACTGGCGCTGCGCATGGCGCATGTCGAGGGCGGCATGTCGATGTCGTCGCTGGCGCGGGAGATGGGGCTGTCGGTGTCGCGGGTGAGTCGGCTGATTGCTGCGGCAGAGAGGATTGCCGAAGGGGCAAAAGGCAAGACCTGACCCCAACCTTTCCAACCTTTCGTCAGGCGGGTGTGAAGTTGCCGTGAAAGCCCAGCGGCAGCACGTAAGGCAAGGTGGCCTGGGCGATGGGGCCGTCTTCGATGCGGGCGGCGTCCAGCAGGTTCAGCACGGTGGTCTGGGCCTTGGAGTCGAAGGTGGTGCCCAGCAGCCAGGCGTCGAGTTCGCCGTTGCGGCCGGGCTTGGGCACCATGACATGCTCTTCCACCGCGGTGTGCGCGCCGTAGTCGAAGCGGCGCACCCGGCCGCCCTGGGTGTCGCGCAACTGCAGGCCGTGCAGCAGTGAATTGCCCTGGCGGTGCGCGTCGGTCCAGGACGCCGCCGTCAGCAGCCAGCGCGCCGGCAGGCCAATGCGGCGCGGTTCGATGCGCGGGAACTCCACGGTGTCGTCCAGGCTTTGCGTGCTGGCGCGGCCCGTGGCCATGTCCAGCCGCGCGAGGTGGGTGCTGGACCCACCGCTGGCCGAGGCCTGGCCTTTCATCAGCGCCACCGCGCCGACATCCAGAAACCAGGCGTCGGGCGCGCCAACGTAGCTCAGCACGATCTGGCCGTCGGCAGTTTCGTGCGCGTTGCCGACATGGAAGATGGCCTGCGGCGGCAGTTCGAACACCCGCCGCTGGGCGATGTCGGCCTTGTCCATCACCAGCACGCGCAGCGGCTGCCCGGCTTGCAGCGCAAAGCGCCGCGGCCCGTCGCCCGTGGGCGCGCTGAAGTTCAGCTGCACCGGTGGCAGCGGCACCACCAGGTAGCGCTCGGTGACGGCCATGTCGTGCACCAGCCCGCCGGCATAGGGCAGCTCGCCCACTTGCACACGCACGAGCGCACCGAGCGGGTCGATGTGCCAGGCGACGATGCGCGCGCCGAAGGTGCCGATGTTCCACAGGTGGCCCTGCGGGTCGAGCTTGGGATGCGCCGAGAACGGGACCTGGCGCAAGTCATCTCGCCAGACCACGGGGCCCTGGGTGGACAGGTCCTTGGGGTCCATGCCGTAGGCCGAGCCGCCTTCCCACAGCGCCAGCACGCGGCCGGCGTGTTCCAGCGCGTTGGTGTTGGCGGGGTTGAAGCTGTCCGGGCCGGTGCCGGGCGCCGCACCGGGGATGGACGTGCCGAAGGCGTTCATCAGAAAGCGCCCGGCCTTGGCTTCAGCCTCCAGCTTGGCGGTGCGCACCAAGCGGCCGCGGTGGGTGATTCGGCCGCCAGCCAGCGTGAACTGCTGCACCATGCCGTCGCCGTCGAACCAGTGGTGGTAGCGCTCGCCGTTTCGTTCATACAGCGCCGGGCCGTTGCGGTAGAAGCGCCCGGCCAGCGCCGCCGGCCAGCGGCCGCGCGTGGCCAGGCGTTCGGTGAAGCGCTCGCCGGTGCTGTCGGTCACGCCCTTGAACGGGGTCAGCAGCGGTTGCTTGGCCACGGCGGCCGCGAAGTCGGTGGCCGGGGCCGGGCGCGCTGTGGCGGGTGCGACCAGACCAGCGCCGCCGCCCAGAGCAGCCAGGGCTTGCAGCAGATGTCTGCGGTTCATCATGGCCGCCCCCTCACTGCGACATGCGCACGACGATGGGCGCGGACTCGCGCGCGACGCGGCCGGTGTCCCAGGTCGGGCCGAACGCGCCGGGTGTGCCTGACGAACCCCACGGCTCGGTGGGCATGCCCAGCAGGTTGCGGCCCATCTTGCCATCGCTGTCCAGGTCCTGGTACAGCGT
>JANOLY010000184.1:0-1592 GCA_031420055.1 Burkholderiales bacterium
GGTGCAGCGGCGGCGGCGGCAGCACCGTGTCGATCAAGCGCTCGATCAATTCGGCGCGCTCTTCTGCAGTGAGCTGCAGGGCAGCGGCTTCAACAGTTTCCAACGATACGGTCATGGTGCACTCCGGTGTGCGGGCGTGCATTCAGTTTAGCCCTTGCCACGCTGCGCCGTGAACGTGGACGACCCCGCCGACCCCATCCCTCTCTCCGCCCTGCAGCACTGGGCCTACTGCCCGCGCCAGTGCGGGCTGATTCACCTGGAACAGGCATTCGACGACAACCTGCACACCCAGCGTGGGCAGGCTGTGCACGCGCTGGTGGACCAGCCCGGCATGGAACTGCGCAAAGGCCTGCGCATTGAACGCGCATTGCCGGTGTGGCATGACGCGCTGGGCCTCATCGGCAAGGCCGACGTGGTTGAGTTTGAGCCCGACGGCACGCCCTACCCGGTGGAATACAAACACGGCTCACGGCACAAGGCGGCCGACATCGCGGCCTGCGACGACTTGCAATTGGCCGCGCAAGCGCTGTGCCTGGAGGCCATGACCGGGCGCAGCGTGAGCGTGGGGGCGATCTACTACGCCAGCTCGCGCCGCCGGCGCGAAGTCCACATAACCCCCGTGTTGCGCGATCAAGTGGCCGACACCGTGCGCGCCATACGCCAGATGCAAGCCACCGCAACGCTGCCGCCGCCCACCACCGACGTGCGGCGCTGCAAGGGCTGCTCGCTGCGCGACCGCTGCCAGCCCGAAGCCTTGGTGCGGCTGCACGCATCCGGTGCCTTGCCCAGCCTGTTTGACCCCGACACATAAGTGCCGCCATGCAACTGCTCAACACCCTGTACGTGACCACGCCAGAAAGCTACCTGCGCCTGGACAACGACACCTTGCGCGTGATGGTCGGTGACGAAGCGCGGTTGCGCGTGCCGCTGCACCACCTGCAGGCGGTGGTGTGCATGGGCCATGTGGGCTTGAGTACCCCGCTCATGCACCGGCTGGCCACTGACGCCATCACACTGGTGCTGCTGGACGACAACGGCCGCTTCAAGGCCAGGCTCGAAGGCTCCACCAATGGCAACGTGCTGTTGCGTCAGGCCCAGCACCGCGCCGTCGACAACGCCGACTTCACCCTCGCACTGGCTCGCGCCGTGGTGGCCGGCAAGATCAAGAATCAACGTCAGGTGTTGCTGCGCGGCGCCCGCGAAGCCAAGCTGGCTGAAGACGAGGCCGCGCTGACGCGCACCGCACTCGATCTGGCCGCCAGCCTGCGTGCGTTGCCTGCGGCGGCCAGCCTGGACGTATTGCGTGGCGTTGAAGGTGAAGCCGCACGCAACTACTTTGGCGCACTCAATCTGCTCGTGCGCCCCGACTTGCGGGCCACGTTCACCATGGACGGCCGCACCCGCCGGCCGCCGCGCGACCGCATGAACGCGTTGCTGTCGTTCTTCTATTCGATGTGGATGAACGACTGCCGCAGCGCCTGCGAAGCTGCTGGCCTGGACCCGCAGCTCGGCTTCTTGCACGCGCTGCGGCCAGGCCGTGCGGCGCTGGCGCTGGACTTGATGGAAGAGTTCCGCCCGTTCGCCGACCGCCT
>JANOLY010000185.1:0-2248 GCA_031420055.1 Burkholderiales bacterium
TGCATGCGCACCCTGCACACCTTCAAGGGTGGGGCTCGTCTGGCAGGCGCCATGCGCCTGGGCGAAATGGCGCACAGGCTGGAAACCGCCATCGAGCATCTGGCCGCGCGTGAAAACATCCAGGCGGCCCAGGTGTTGCCGTTGTTGGCGCGGGCCGACAGCATGGTGTCGGGCCTCGAGTGGCTGCGCCGGCCGGCGCAGGCCGTGGACAGCAACGCGCTGGCACCCCCAGCGCCGGCCGCTCCACCGGCCGCCCAGCCGCCAGCCTCGATGGCGTCTGCGGCGCAGCTGCAGCCGGCGCTGGTGGCGTCACCGGTGCCGGCGGTCTCGACCTCGCTCGTTGCGGCTGCGGCGGCGGCTGCTGCGCCTGCGGTCGCTGGCCCGGCCGAGCCCGCTGCCAACGAGGCTTCTGCGCCGCGCGTGGACTGGAGTCGCTTTGAAAGGGGCACTGCGCCGCTGGTTTCCAGCGAAGAGCGGGTCACGACCGGGCCTGCCGGGGTGCGCGTTCGTGCGGCCTTGCTGGACCGGCTGCTGAACCAGGCTGGCGAGGTGACGATCACCCGCTCGCGCATCGATGCCGATGTCAAACAACTGCAGTCCGGCCTGGGTGAGCTCGGCGAGAGCCTGGAACGCATGCGCCGCCAGCTGCGCGACATCGAGGTGCAGGCCGAGTCGCAGATCAGTTCGCGCCTGGAGGCGGCCAAGGCCGCGGCGCAGGCCTTCGATCCGCTCGAGATGGACCGCTTCACCCGGCTGCAGGAACTGACGCGATTCATGGCCGAATCGGTCAACGACGTGGCTACGCTGCAACGCGGACTGCAGCGCACGCTGCAGTCGGCTGAGGACCAGTTGGCGGCTCAATCACGGTTGACACGCGACTTGCAAGACGA
The DNA here is from genome assembly GCA_031420055.1 of Burkholderiales bacterium. GTDB lineage: Bacteria > Pseudomonadota > Gammaproteobacteria > Burkholderiales > Burkholderiaceae_C > Rubrivivax. Next base: position 891 of record JANOLY010000185.1, read on the forward strand.
CCTGCTGCGCACCCGCATGGTCGAATTCGAGAGCGCGGCCGACCGCCTGTACCGCACCGTGCGGCAGGCCGCCAAGGAGGCTGGCAAGCAGGTGCGTCTGGACATCGTGGGTGGGGCCATCGAGCTCGACCGGGGCGTGCTGGAACGCATGATCGGCCCGTTCGAGCACCTGGTGCGCAATTGCGTCGCCCACGGTGTGGAGCTGGAGGCGGAACGCCTGGCGGCCGGCAAGAGCGCGGTGGGGCAGGTGACCATCGCGGTGGCGCAGTCGGGCAACGAAGTGGCGGTGGACATCACCGACGACGGCGCCGGGCTGGACCTGCAGCGCATCCGCCTGCGTGCCATCGAACGCCGGCTGTTGCCGGACGGCGCCGCGCCCACCGAAGCCGAACTGTCGCAGCTCATCTTCAAGCCCGGATTCAGCACGGCCGACGTGGTCACCGAACTGGCGGGCCGCGGTATCGGGCTGGACGTCGTGCGCGCCGAGGTCACCGCCATGGGCGGCCGCATAGAAACGCAGACCACCGCCGGCAAGGGCACGCGGTTCAAATTGTTGCTGCCGTTGACCACGGCGGTCACGCAGGTCGTCATGCTGCGCTGCAACACGATGGTCGTGGCCGTGCCGTCGACCTTGATCGAAGCCATCCGGCGCGTGCCCGGCGTCGACGTCGAGGCCGCCTATCGAACGGGCAGCCTGGAAGTGGACGGTGAGGCCTTGCCTTTCTATTGGCTGGCGGCGTTGTTGCAGGCCGGCTCACGCGGCAGCACGGTCGACGGTCGCACCCAGGCCGTGGCGGTGGTGCGCAGCGCAGCGCAGCGGGTGGCGGTGCACATCGATGAAGTGGTGGGCAACCAGGAAGTCGTGGTCAAGAACGTCGGCCCGCAGCTGGCGCGCGTGCCCGGGCTGGCCGGCGTCACGTTGTTGCCGTCGGGCGCGGTGGCCTTGATCTACAACCCGGTGGCGTTGTCGGCTGTCTACGGTCAACAGGTGCGGACAGTCGGCGAGCAGGCGTCGAAAAACGGCCACGCGGCGCGCGCAACCATGGTGCCGCGCGCAGCGCCGCTGGTGATGGTGGTCGACGATTCCCTGACCGTGCGGCGTGTCACCGAACGACTGCTGGTGCGCGAGGGTTATCGCGTCGTCACCGCCAAGGACGGCATGGAAGCGCTGGCATTGTTGGCCGGTGAACGGCCCGTGGTGCTGCTGTCCGACATCGAGATGCCGCGCATGGATGGCTTCGATCTGCTGCGCAACGTGCGCGCCGACACGCGTCTGCAAGATCTGCCGGTGGTGATGATCACCTCGCGCATCGCCCACAAGCACCGCGAACATGCCTCTGAACTGGGGGCCGACCACT
>JANOLY010000186.1:0-8624 GCA_031420055.1 Burkholderiales bacterium
GGTGCCGTTGCGGTCGGTGAACATGCTGTGCGAGCCGCCTGCGAACACCGCCAGCCACTTGGCTGCGCTGCCGGTGGCGTCGAAGATGGCCAGCCGGTCTTCGGCGCCGCTGTAGTAGCCGGGGATGCGGATCACGTCTTCCGTGGCCGTGATGTGCAGACTGGGCACCTGCACGCTGGCCAGGATGCGCCGCGGGTCGCCGTCGCCGTAAAAGGGCGGCGCCGAGACCACGATGGCGGCCATCACGCGGTCGTCGCGCAGCTCGACGACACGGCCTTCGCGTTCGACGCGCGCACCAGCCGCCAGCAGCGCCGTGTTGGCACCATAGCTGTGGCCGGCCGCGACGATACGGCGGGCGTCCAGGCGCGGCGCGATGTCGCTGGCCAGCAAGGTGTCGAGCGCAAAGCGCAGGTCCTGAACGCGGGCAATGGCCTCGCGGTCTTGCGCGGCGTCTTGCAAGCGGCTGATCATGTTGAACACGTTGCCGCCCGTCCACAGCTGGCGGTCGCTGCCCACGTGCTGCAGGTGCAGGCTGGCCACGCCGTTGCCGGCGAAGTGCTCGCCCAGGTAGCGGTAACCGCGCCGCGAGCCGCCTATGCCGTGCGAGAACACCACCAGCGGCAGCGGCGCTCGCACGGCGCCGGCCTGCGGCAGCGCATTTGGCAAATACAGCCGCACGGGTACTTCGCGCTTGCGGGCGGTGTCGGTCCAGTCCAGGTCGATGGCCTCGAAGCCACCGGGCTGTGCGGCGCACAGGCCACGCAGCGGCCAGGCCGCAGCGCCGGCCAGCGCAGCCGCGCCCAGCAACCAGCGGCGGCGCGCTGCGGACGGGGCCTGCGCCTTCATGCCGTGCCCCCTTGCACGGCCACGGCCGGTTTGGGGTTGCGGCGCAGCAGCCGCTGCACGCGCTGGATCAGGTCATCAACATAAGTGAACAGCACAGGAATTACCAAGAGGCTGAGGAAGGTGGAGGTGATCAAGCCGCCGATCACCACGATCGCCATCGGAGCCCGAAAGCTCGGGTCGGTTCCCCAACCCATGGCAATGGGCAGCATGCCCGCGGCCATGGCGATGGTGGTCATGACGATGGGCTGCGCGCGTTTGTGGCAGGCATCCAGCACGGCGTCCCAGCGGTTCATCCCCAAGTCGCGCCGCGCCAGGATCACGTAGTCCACCAGCAGGATGGAGTTCTTGGTGGCAATGCCCATGAGCATGATCAGGCCGATCATGCTGGGCATGCTCAGCGCCGTGTGGGTGATGAACAGCGCCAGGAAGGCCCCAGGAATCGACAGCACCAGCGCGCCCAGGATGGTGGCTGGCTGCACGAAGTCCTTGAACAGCAGCACCAGCACGATGTAGATGCACAGCACGCCCGTCAGCATGGCCAGGCCGAAGCTGGCGAACAGCTCGGCCATGGCCTCGGCGTCGCCGATCTCGGTCTGGATCACGCCGGCGGGCAGCGTCTGCAGGCTGGGCAGCGCCAGTGCGGCTTCTTTCACCGCGCCCAGCGGTTGCTGGTTCAGCTCGATTTCGAAGTTGACATTGCGCTGGCGGTTGTAGCGGTCTATGGCCGCCGGCCCGCTGGCAATCTCCAAGGTGGCGACGTTGCCCAGCATCACCGGCCCGTGCTTGCCGGGCACGGGCAGGCGGGCCAGCAGCGCCAGGTCGGTGCGGGCCTGGGCCGGCAGGCGCACGACGATGGGAATCTGGCGCTGGCTCAGGTTCAGCTTGGGCAGGCTCTGGTCGTAGTCGCCCGCCGTCGCGATGCGCAAGGTATCGGCAATGGCCTGCGAGGTGACGCCCAGGTCCGCCGCCTTGGCCGAGTCGGGCCGCACGATGAGTTCGGGCCGCACCAGGCTGCTGCTGGAGGTGACAGCGCCAATGCCGGGGATGGCGCGCAGTTCGCGTTCAACCACCGCGGCGTGGGCGGCCAGCGTGGCGCCGTCGTCGCCGGCCAGCACCAGCACGTACTTTTCGGCGCTGGCGCCAAAGCCCACCTTCACGCGGGCGCCGGGCAGCTCCAACAGGGCCTGGCGCAACTGGCTCTCGATGGTTTGTTTGCTCAAGCCCCGGCGGTCGGTGCGCGGCGTCATGTTGATCGTCAACGTGGCCTTGGTGGCGTCGGGCACGCCGCCGCCGGGCGTGAACGTGTCAGCACCGGTGCTGCCGGCACCCACCGCCGTGTAGACCAGCTTGACGTGCTCGTTCCTCTGCACGATCAGCCGCGCCTGCTCGGCCGCGGCCAGCGTTTGGGCGTAAGTGCTGCCGGGCGGCAGGGTCACGGTGACCTGCGTCTGGCTGAGGTCGTCGGGCGGCAAGAAGCCGGTGGGCAGGAACGGCACCAGCGAGAAGGAGCCGACAAAGAACACCGCCGTGGCCAGCATGGTCACCACGCGGTGCTTCAGGCACCACGCCGCCCAGCGCGTGTAGACAAGCATCCAGCCGGCATCGCGTCGTTCGGCTTTGGGCGGCTTGAGGATGTAGGCCGCCATCATGGGTGTCAGCATGCGCGCCACGACCAGGCTGAAGAACACGGCAATGGCCGCCGTCCAGCCGAACTGCACAAAAAACTTGCCCGGCACACCGGCCATGAAGGCCGTGGGCAGGAACACCGCGATCAGCGTGAAGGTGGTGGCAATCACCGCCAGCCCAATCTCGTCGGCCGCTTCCATGGCCGCCTGGTAGGGCGTTTTGCCCATACGCAAGTGGCGCATGATGTTTTCGATCTCGACGATGGCGTCGTCCACCAAGATGCCCACCACCAGGCTCATGCTCAGCAGCGTCACGCCGTTGAGCGTGAAGCCAAAGGCGTAATGCATGACGGCAAAGGCCGGAATGATGGACAGCGGCAAGGCGGTCGCCGCCACCAGCGTGGCGCGCCAGTCGCGCAAGAACAGCCACACCACCAGCACCGCCAGCGCCGCGCCTTCCAGCAGCAAGAGCATGCTGCCGTGGAAGTTTTCGATCACCGGGTCGACGAAATTGAAGGCCTCGGTGACGGTGACATCGGGGTGCTCGGCGCGCAGCTTGTCCAGCGCGGCGCGCACACCATCGGCCACGTCGGTTTCACCCGCGCCGCGGCTGCGCACGATCTCGAAGCCCACCACCGGCTTGCCGTTCAGCAGCGCGCCGCTGCGCTGCTCGGCCACGGTATCGCTCACCGTGGCCACCTGGTCCAGCCGGATGCGCCGGCCGTCGGACAAGGCCACTTCCAGCCGCGCCAGCTCGGCCGCACTCTGCACGGTGGCGATGGTGCGCACGCTTTGCTCGATGCCACCGATATTCGATCGGCCACCGGCAGCGTCTTGCTGCACCGCGCGCAGCTGGCGCGAGATGTCGGCCGCGGTGGCGTTCAGCGCCAGCAGCCGGCCGGGGTCGAGCTCCACCCGCACCTCGCGCGTGACGCCGCCCACGCGCGCCACCGAGCCCACGCCGCGCACCGCCAGCAGGGCCTTGGTGACTTCGTTGTCGACGAACCAGCTCAGGGCCACGTCGTCCATGCGGTTGGAGGCCACCGTGTAGGTCAGGATGGGCGCGCCGGCCAGCTCGAGCTTGCTGATGACGGGGTCGCGCATCTCGGCCGGCAGGTCTGCGCGGACCCGCGACACGGCAGAGCGCACGTCGTCCAGCGCTTCCTGGGTGGGTTTTTCAAGGCGGAATTCAACGGTTATGGTGGCGACACCGTCTTGCACCTTGGTGTAGATGTTCTTCACACCTTGTATCGACGCGACGGCGTTTTCGATCTTGCGCGCGACTTCGGTTTCCATCTGCGCCGGTGCCGTGCCGGGCAGGTTGGCGCTGACGGTGATGGTGGGCAGGTCGATGTCCGGAAACTGCTGCACCTTCATTTGCTTGAAACCCATCATGCCGGCCAGGGCGAGCATGACAAACAGCATCACGGCCGGAATCGGGTTCTTGATGCACCAGGTGGAAACGTTCATGGTCGGGGTGCTCTGGTCACTTCGCGGCCACGGGTGCGACCGGGGCGTCGACCACGCGCACGGTGTCGCCGTCGGCCAGGAAGCCGCCGCCGCTGGCCACCACGCGCACGGCGGGGTCCAGCCCGCCGGTGATTTCGATGCGCTCGCCCACACGCCGGCCCACCGTGACCTTGATTTGTGCCACCTTGTTGTCGGCGCCGAGCTTGAAGACATAGCTGAAGCCGTCGCGCAGCAGCACCGCGCTTTGCGGCAGGGTCCATGCGCTGGAGCTGCCGGTCTCGAATTCGCCGCGCGCAAACATGCCGGCCTTGATGGCGCCGGGCTGCGGCAGGTCGACATACACGATGCCGTTGCGGGTGGCGGCGTCCACCGTGGGCGCCACCATGCGCACCTTGCCCGGCACCGCCGCGCCGCTGCCGGCAGACACCCGCACCAGCTGCCCGGGCTTGATCTGCGCCAGCTCGCTGGCGGCCACTTCGGCGCGCCATTCCAGCCGGCCCTGGCGGATCAGCTTGAACAGCTCCATGCCCGCCGGCACCACGGCGCCGACCGTCGCGTTGCGCGACGAGATCACACCGCCATCGGGCGCCAGCACCTGGGTTTGCGCCAGGCGCAACTGCTGCACCTGGGCGGCAGCGCGCTGGGCTTGCAGCCGCGCATCGGCTGTGCGTTCTGCCGTGAGCAACTGATTGATCTGCTGCGCGCTCAGCGCACCGCTGGCTTGCAGGTCGCGGGCGCGCTGGGCGTTGGCGCTGGCGTCGGCCAGCGTGGCTTCGGCTTCAAGCACCGCCGCCTTGCTCTGCGCCAGGTCGGCCCGCGCCATGTCGGGCACAAAGGTGGCCAGCACCTGACCGCGGCGCACCACATCACCGACATTGACGCGAACCTCGTCCAGGCGCGAGCCGTTGCTTTCAGCGCCGACCACGGCTTCCTGCCAGGGCGCGACGTTGCCGTTGGCCGACAGGGCAGTGGCCACGTCACTGCGCTGCGCCACGGTGGCGGTGACCGTCAACGCGGCCTTGGCGGCGGCCGCAGCGGGCTTGGCGGGTGCGGCCTTGTCTTCGGTGGCATGCACGACCAGCGCCCATGCGGCGCCACAGGCCAGCAAGGCCACGGCGGCGACGACACGGGTGGGGGTGTTCAGAAATGGCAAGAACTTCATGGAAGGGTATCGCTTCAAGGTTGCGTGGGGGCAGCAGCAGCGGCCGCGGCGGTGCGCAGACTGGTTGGATCCCAGCCGCCGCCCAGCGCGCGGTACAGCGCTATCCACGCCGCCGCGCGTTCGCGCTGCAGTTCGATCAAGGCGCTTTGTGCCTGCAAGGCGTTGCGGCGCGAGACTTCCAGGTCCAGCACGCTGGCCAGGCCGCCGCGCTGGCGCGCTTGCGTGGCGACCAGCGAGGCCTCGAAGCCGCGCGCGGCCGACAAGGCATCGACTTCGCGCTGCGCCGTGGTGTCCAGCGTGACCAGTGCGGTTTCGACTTCGCGCACGGCGCGTCGCGCCAGCGCTTGGTATTGCGCCACGGCGTTGTCGTAGTCGGCACGCGCGGCTTGTGTCGCGGCGGCGCGGGCGCCGCCGTCGAACAGCGGGAAGCTCACCACCAGCGGGCCCACCGACCAGGTCGTGCCCTGGCTGGCAGGTGCGCTGCCGCCGGTCAGCCTGACGCCGGCCAGCGAGCCCGACAAGCTGAGCTGCGGCCGCTGGTGGGCCTGGCTCTGCGCCTGGTCGCCCGCGGCGGCCACCACGTTGCGCGCGGCTTCGGCCAGGTCCGGGCGCTGCGCCAACAGTGCTGCAGGCAAGGTGGACAACGACAGCGCCGCCGTGTTGGGCAACTGCGCCGTGCGCGGCGCCAGGCGCTGGCGCAGGTCGGGCTCGGGCAGGTCGGTGACTTCGACCAGGGTCTTCACCAGCGTCTCGCATTGCGTCTGCGTGACGAGCATCTGGCTGCGCGTTTGCGCCACACCGGCGCGCACCAGCGCGGCGTCGGCCGGCGCGGTGAAGCCGGCCTGGGCGCTTTGCTCGGTGAGCCGCGCGATTTCAGAGCGCGAGCCCACGTCCAGCCGCGACTGCACCAGCTGCGCCTCGCAGGCCCGCAGTGCGGTGTAGCTGCTGGCCACCTCGGCGGCCAGCGACACGCGGGCGTCGTGCCAGCCGGCATGCGCCGCTTCAAGCCGCGCCTGGGCGGCATCCACGTTGCCGCTGGCACCCAGGCCGAAGGCACCCAGGATGTCTTGCCCCCAGCTGGCCTGCAGGCCCAGGCTGGCGGACCGCGCGGTCGGCGCGCCAGGCAGCTGGCGGCCGTTGCTGGCGCTGCCCACCGCGTCCAGCCGGGGCAGGCCGCTGGCCTCGGCGCCGGTGAGCGTGGCCCGCGCCCGCTGGATGCGTGCCCGCGCCGCAGACAGGCTGGGGCTGGCGCCTTGGGCGGCGTGCTGCAAGTCGCTGAGCACGGGGTCGCCCCACTGCGACCACCAGCGCGCCAGCTCCGTGGTGGTGCCGCCGTGCGGCGAGGGCGCCTGCCAGGCAGCGGCCAGCGCCACCGTGGGCACGGCCATTGGGGCCGGCGGGGCACTGGCGCAGCCGGTCAACAGCACGGCCCCAGCCAGTGCCGCGGCCCGCCTGGTTCGGGTCATCAAGCGTCTTCTTCTGTAGCAAATTCGCCGCGGCGAAGCAGTTCGGCCTGCACCATGGCCAGGCCGAACATCACCAGCCGGTCGGCCCACAGGTCCAGCGCGTCGTCGCCCTGGTTCAGACCGGGCACCAGCTGGTCGGTGATGTCGCGCCCCACGTGCATGTGCACGCCCAGCCCGGCCAGGCACACCGCCAGCCGCTGCAAATCGTGGTCGGGCTGGGCCAGGCCCAGGTGTCTGCACAACACCTGCACCAAGGCCTCGTGCATGGGGCGGATGCCGCAGGCCTCGTTCGGGTCGAACAGGCCCGTCGGCTCGACCATCTCGCGAAACTGCAGCTTCATGCACTGCCTGGCCACGTCGCCCTGCTTCAGCGGCTCCAGAAAGCCGGCGTAGAAGCCGCTCAGCGCCTGCGGCAGCGTCAATTCCGGCCCGTTGTAAAGGGCAATGTCGTCGCCGGGCGCGCCCATCGGCTCGATGAACGTGGCTCGGTACAACCCCGCCTTGTCGCCGAAGTAGTAGCTGATGGACGCGATGTTCACCCGCGCCGCATCGGCCAGTTCACGCGTGCTGGTCTTGCTGTACCCCTGCTCGGCAAACAGCCGCAGCGCAACCGCCAGCAACCGCTGGCGGGCATCGTCAAGCGCGTTCAGCGGGCTGGCGGGCGGGTCGACGCGGTGCGGCATGCCGGTAATGTAGCCAGAGAATCAAACGAATGTTTGAAACGATCGTTTGATGTTTCCTTCTTTGGCGCAGCCGGTGCATGCCGATTGACGTCGGATGCCGAAACCGTGGCGAGCTGCGCCGCAGGTCTGCGACTGGGGGCTGCAGGTTGTTGCGACAGGCCCCGCTCAAACCTCCACATCGTCCGGATCCTGCCGCTGCCCCACCAGGCGAATGACCTCGATGTGATCTGCCCGCTCGAGGTACCAGAAGGTCAGCGGAAAGCCATGCAGGCGCCAGGTCCTGAGCTCGTCGATGCCGAGCAGCGTGCCCAGGGCGGGCGAGCCGATGGACGGGTTGCGTTCGAGGTCCTGAAGGGCTTTGGCCATGGCCTTCACGAGCTTGTCGGCGACGGCGGCACCGGCCTCCCGGCGGTAGTAGTGCAGCTCCGAACGCCGGTCCTCACGGGCCTGGGGCCGCAGGACATACGCCTTGGTCCGAGGTGCAGCCTCGCGCGGCCCAGTCACGCCTTGGTTCCGCGCACGATGGCTTCCAGCTCGGCCCAGTCTTCCGCGGTATCAGCCCTGGCCGGCCCGCTGGCGAGTCCAACCTCGACCATGGACCGCAGCCGGGCTATGTCCTGCTCCCGCTGATCCCGGCGGATCAGTTCGCGTACGTACTCGCTGGTGTTGCCGAACTGCCCCGACTCGACGCGCCTGGCGACATACGCGCGCATCAGCTCTGGCAGTGCGATGTTCATCGTGCTGGTCGTGCCCATCGGCAGATGATCTGGTTGTTGGCAATGGTTGTCAACACTTCGTCGAATGCCTGATGGGGCGCCAGGCGGAGTGTCAGCTGTCCGGCTTCGAAAGCGAGAAGGCGACTGGCCGTTGCCGACCCCATAGGAGTCATCTATCCACGTTCCCCGAAGCAGCCGACCAAGGCTGCCGCCGCATGAGCGGCGCAGGGTGCGAGGCCCGCATTGCGCGGGTAAACGCCTACTTGGATCTGTCGGGTTTATTTACAGCTCATCCCGTGCCGCGTGGAACCAAACCGCCAAGTCATTGTTTTGCATAACGTTTTTCCCCTTCGGGGGGGGCTCGAATATTGCTTGTTGCTTCACGACACTTCAACCCAATCGAGGCACCGAGACAAATGAAGACTTTGAAAACTTGGGTGGCCGCGGCCACGATGTTGGCGCTGTCCAGCGCAGCGTATGCGGCGCCGGTCTTCCAAGGGCGCCTGGCCGATGGCACGGCCAACGCCACCTGCACGGTGTCCGGAGCGGCCAAGTGCGCGATGTTCTACAACACCACCCTGAACGTCACGATCCTGAACGACTGGAACATCGGCAGAGGCTTCTGGAGCGCCACGGCTGCCACAGGTTCGGCCCAG
>JANOLY010000187.1:0-11939 GCA_031420055.1 Burkholderiales bacterium
ACGCTGGACGCCCTGCAGGCCCGCACCGGCATGGCCACCTCGGTGCTCAATGCCCGGCTGCTGGAACTGGAGTTCGAGGGCCGCCTGAACCGTCTGCCCGGGGGGCTGTACCAGCGTTGCGCGCAGGCCTGAGCAAGCGCCCTGGGGCCCGGGGCCGACGCCCAAGAACGCTGGGGTATAGTGGTTTGATGTTCGATGTGCTTGTTTATCTCTACGAGAATTACTGGCGCCCCGACGCCTGCCCGGAGCCGCAGCAACTGCGCCGAAAACTCTCGGCCGTGGGCTTTGAAAGCGAAGAGATCCAGGACGCGCTGCGCTGGCTTGACGGCCTGGCCAGCAATGCCGACACCGTCACGGCGCACCAGGGACCAAGCAGCATCCGGCTGTACACCGACAGCGAACGTGAGGTGCTGGGCGTCGACTCGATCGGCTTCATCGCCTTCTTGGAATCGGCCGGTGTGCTGCCCCCTCCCATGCGCGAAATGGTCATCGACCGCGCCACCGCCGTGGGTGTGGGCACCATCGACCTCGACGACCTGAAGATCATCGTGCTAATGGTCTTCTGGAGCCTGGGCGAAGAGCCCGATGCGCTGGTGCTGGACGAGTTGTTTGTCGATCCCGAGGACCGACTGATTCATTGACCACCCCCGGAGCGGCTGCGCCGCTCCCCCTCAAGGGGGCAACGCCAGCGGCCTGGCGGAGCCAGTTCCGCGGCGTTTGCTGGGTTCCGGCCAGGGCCGGTGGACCGACCTCAGTTCAGCAGGCGTGACGCATCCACGTCCAGCTTGGCCAGCGCACTGCGCGTGGCGCGAACCGTCAGCGCTTCGTCCTGCGCCGGCAGCAGATGCCCGGCTTGCAGGTACGACGCCAGCCGGTGCTGCTGGAACAGCACGCAGCGCCCCTGCGGCGTGACAAACAACGACAGCTGGTTGCGCATGCCGTGCCAGGCCAGCTGCACGGCCTCGTTGTGGCCGTTGCGGTCCAGCATGTACCAGCTGCCGACCTGCAGTTCACGCGCCCAGGCCACCATCGCCGGCGTGGGCATGGAGCCGCCGTCGAGCACCACTTCAAGCTCTGAGTTCTGGTGACCCGACAGGTCCAGCACCATGGACTCGTCGATGTCCACGTCCTGCGCCTCGGGCAGCAACTCTTCCAGCGTCTCGAGCCGCTCCATCAGTTCGCGCAGGCGTTCATCGGGGATCACGGCCGCCTTGGCCGTGAAGGCCGCGGCCAGCGAGTTGTTGAGCTGCTGGATGTGTTCGTCCTGCTTGGCGTTGTCCATGCCGGCGGCCACCATGCCCTCGCGCAGCGACTTCAGCAGCAGCGGCAGGCGGCGGATGACCTCGGCGCGCTCTTCGCGCGTGACCTTGGCGCTGGCGCTCCAGATGAGGTCGGCCGCCGCACGCTTCATCACCCGCGTGTGCTCGCCCTGCGCGCCGTAGCGCACGGCCGCGGTGGCCAGCACGTCGGCCCACACGTGGAACAGGAACTGGCGCACGCCTTCTTGCACCGGCACCTCGTTGAGCATGCGGCGCAGCTCTATCGTGTACTGGATGGCCATGGTCTCGCGCTGCTCGACCTGCTGCGCCAGCGACACGCCCTTGCGCGTGGCTTCGTTTTCGTTGCTGAAGTAGTGCTCGAGGAACTTCTCGAACTCCGTCAACACGGTCTGGAAGACACGCCGGCCGGTGTCGGGGTAGGCCTCGACGACTTGCACGATGCGCTTGATTTCGCGCTCCAGGGCCTCACCGGTGCTGCTGGTGCTGGCGCTGCCACTCGCGGCGCTGTCGAACCCCATCACGCAGGCGCCCATGCGGTCGATCAGGCGGCGCGCGGGGTGGTCGATAGTGGCAAAGAAGTCGGGCTCGCCCACCGCCACGCGCAGCACGGGCATTTGCAGCCGGGCAAACCACACCCGCACGGTGGCCGGGATGCGGTCTTCGGTGAGGATGCTCTGGAACAGCAGCGCCACGATCTCTATCGTCGCGCGCTCCTCGGGGCTGGCCGCGGCCTTCTTGAGGGCATGCTTGCGCTGTTGCAGTTCGTCCAGCAACACCGGTGCGGTGACTGGCGACTGCCCGGGCCCGAAATCTGTTTCGAGCCGCTGGCGGATGCCCTTCTCGGCGGCTTCGATGGCCTGGGACAGGCCCGGCGAGATGGCCCGCCCGGCGGGTCGCGGCAGCGGCGGCGACTGGGTGGAGTGCGCAAACGACGGCACGTGGCGTCCGATCAGCCGGTTCAGGCGACCGAGCACCGCCTCGGACTGCTCGCGGTTGCGCGCCAGGGGCGCCGAACGCGTCATCAGCCGGGTTTCTTCGCCCACGTTCGCGCCGCTGCGGTCGGTGCCCAAGCCGCCAGTTCCGGTGTTTGCGAACGACGGTGGCTCACCCGCGTCGTCACCGTAGCCCCGGGTGTAGGCCGACGCGGGCGGCGCGGCGCCGGCGCCGGTGCCCTCGTCACGACGGCCCATACTCGCCTGGCCGCTACCGGCCTGCCAGCCCAACGGCGCTGCTGCGTGGGTGCGCGAACGGCGGATAAACGGCCGCAGGTCCACCTCGGCCAGCACGCCCTGCGCCACCAACCAGCGGTTGGTCTCGTGGTAGGCCTCGGCCACGAGAGCCGCGAACTCTTCGTGCAGAACCGGCTGCAGCTCGCGCCAGCCCGCCAGGGTGAGCCCGGCACCGCGCCAGGCTTCGAAGACGATGCGGGCCAGCACGTGCGCGCGCAGCATGTCCTGCGCGTCCAGCTCGGCGCGCCCTGCCAGGTGGGCCATGCGCGAGCGCAGGTCGGAGAACTCCCACGACGCCCGGTCCATGATCGCCAGGGCCAGGCGCGAGGTGACGATTTCGAGTTCGATGGTGTCGTCGGACACCAGGGTCATGGCAGCGCCCGCCGCCGAAGACAGCGACGCCAGCGACGCCAGGTCGGACGGCCGGGCCGAGGTGGTCGGGCTGAGCAGGGCCTTGCGCAGCCCACTGACGATGCCGCGGTGCCAGGCCTGCGCGCCCGTCATCAGGCCCTGCATCAGGTCACGTCGGCGCTGGGCGGCCAGGTGTTCGGCGGGTTTGTCCAGCAGCTCGCGCGCGCTGTCCAGACCGGTCTGCACCACGCCTGCCAGCCCCTTGACCAACTCTTCGGTGTACAGGCGCCGCGCCTGGCTGGCTTGCGATTCCGGCGAGGCGCGAGTGAGCATTTCAGGGGCGTTCGGGTGGTCGTTGGGGTGCTCGATCCACTCTACACCACCGCCCCGGCGTTGGGGTCGTTCGGGTCGATGTCCTTGGCCCCGGACTTGACCAGGTCCTCGCGCTTGACGCCCAGCCACATCACGATGCCGGCGGCCACGAAGATCGACGAGTAAATGCCGAACAGGATGCCTATGGTCAGCGCCACGGCAAAGTAATGCAGCGTGGGGCCACCGAAGATCAGCATCGACAGCACCATGATCTGCGTCGAGCCGTGGGTGATGATGGTGCGGCTGGTGGTGCTGGTGATGGCGTGGTCGATGACCTGGTGCGTGTCGAGCTTGCGGAACCTGCGGAAGGTCTCGCGGATGCGGTCGAAGATGACCACCGACTCGTTCACCGAGTAGCCCAGCACGGCCAGGATGGCCGCCAGCACGGCCAGCGAAAACTCCCACTGGAAGTAGGCAAAGAAGCCCAGGATGATGACCACGTCGTGCAGGTTGGCCACGATGCCAGCGACCGAGAACTTCCACTCAAAGCGCATCGCCAGATACAGCATGATGCCCAGGATGGTCACGCCCAGCGCGATGGCACCGTCGCGCGCCAGCTCAGCACCCACCGAGGGGCCGACGAACTCGGTGCGCTGCAGCTTGATCGGCTCCGTGCCTGCCGCCACGGTGCAGCTGGGCCGGCTGACGGCCTCACCCTGCGGCGTGACGTACTGGCGCGTGCTGACGCTGCCGGCCTCTGCCGCGCACAGCGCGCCGAAGACCTTGCCCGCCACCTCGGTCTGCTTGATGTCGCTGCGTATGGGCAGGCGGATAAGCACGTCGCGCGAGGTGCCGAACTTCTGCACCTGCACTTCACCGAAGCCCAGGCCCTCGACCGTGTGGCGCGTCTTGTTGATGTCGGCGGTCTGCGTGTATTCCACCTCCATCACCGTGCCGCCGGTGAATTCAATGGACAGGTACAGGCCGCGCGTGGCGATGAAGAACACCGCGGCGGCAAAGGTAAGGAACGAGATCACGTTGAACGCCAACGCGTGGCGCATGAACGGGATGTCGTTCTTGATGCGGAAAAGCTCCATGGCGGTGCTCCGGGTCAGGCCTGCGCGTTGGGGGCGGATTTGTCCTGGCCGCCATCAGGGCGCCAGATCTGTCCGATCGACACCGACTTCAGGCGCTTTTGCCGGCCATACCAAAGGTTGACCAGGCCGCGCGAGAAGACCACGGCCGAGAACATCGAGGTCAGGATGCCCAGGCAGTGCACCACGGCAAAGCCGCGCACCGGGCCCGAGCCAAAGGCCAGCAGCGCCAGGCCGGCAATGAGTGTGGTGACGTTGGAGTCCAAGATCGTGCCCCAGGCCTTTTCGTAGCCGGTCTGGATGGCCACCTGCGGGCTGGCGCCGCCACGCAGCTCGTCGCGCACACGTTCGTTGATCAGCACGTTGGAGTCGATGGCCATGCCCAGCGTGAGCGCGATGGCGGCGATGCCAGGCAATGTGAGCGTGGCTTGCAGCATCGACAGCACCGGCACCAACAGCAGCAGGTTGAAGGCCAGCGCCACCGAGCTGAACACGCCGAACAGCATGTAGTACACGCACATGAACGCGGCAATGGCCACGAAGCCGTAGATCACGCTGTTGTAGCCCTTGGCGATGTTCTCGGCGCCCAGGCTGGGGCCTATGGTGCGTTCTTCGATGATCTCCATGGGCGCGGCCAGCGAGCCCGCGCGCAGCAGCAGCGACTGATCGTTGGCTTCCTGCGTGGTCATGCGGCCCGAGATTTGCACGCGCCCGCCGCCAATCTCGCTGCGGATCACGGGCGCCGTCACCACCTCGCCCTTGCCCTTTTCGAACAGCACGATGGCCATGCGCTTGCCGATGTTGTCGCGCGTCACGTCCTTGAAGATGCGCGAACCCTTGGCGTCCAGCGACAGATTGACGGTGGGTTCTTGCGTCTGGCTGTCGAAGCCGGGTTGCGCGTCGGTCAGGTTCTCGCCCGTCAACACCACCTGGCGGAACAGGATCAGCGGTGCGCCGCCCCGCTCCACGAAGCGCTCGCTGCCAAAAGGCACGGGGGCGGCGCCGCGTTCGGCCTCGCGCGCCTCGGTGGTCTCGTTGACCATGCGGATTTCCAGCGTCGCCGTGCGGCCGATGATGTCCTTGGCCTTGGCCGTGTCCTGCACGCCGGGCAGCTGCACCACCACGCGGTCCAGGCCCTGCTGCTGAATCACCGGCTCGGCCACGCCGAGCTCGTTGACGCGGTTGTGCAGCGTGGTGATGTTTTGCTTGACGGCTTGCTCCTGCACGCGCCGGGCCGCCTCGGGCTTGAGCGAGCCGGTCATGCGCACCTCGGCGCCGTCGGCCACCTGGGTCCATTGCAGGTCGGGCAGCTGCTCGCTCAGCACGGCCAACGCCTGCTGGGCGGTGGCGGCGTCGCGGAAGCGCACGTCGACCGAATTGCCGTCGCGCGTGACGCCGGCGTGGCGGATGTTCTTGTCGCGCAACAGCAGCCGGATATCGCCGGTGAGCGATTCGGCGCGCTTGGTCAGCGCCGACTTCATGTCCACCTGCATCAAGAAATGCACGCCGCCGCGCAAGTCCAGCCCCAGGTACATGGGCAGGGCCCGCACCTTGGCCATCCATTCAGGCGACCGTGACAGCAGGTTCAGCGCCACGATGTACTGCGGGTCGGCCGGGTCGGGGTTGAGCGCCTTGGAGATGGTGTCCTTGGCCTTGAGCTGGATGTCGGTGTCGCGAAAGCGGGCGCGCACCGATGTGCCCTCGAACTGCACAAAGTCGGCATTGATGGCGGCCTGCGTCAGCGCCTGCTGCACCCGGGTGGCCGTGGCGGCATCAAGCTTGAGCGTGGCCTTGCCGCTGGACACCTGCACCGCGGGCGACTCGCCGTACAGGTTGGGCACCGTGTACAGCAAGCCCACCAGCAAGGCGATGCCCAGCAGCGCGTACTTCCACAGGGGGTAGCGATTCATAGGTCTTTCCTTCGCGCGGCGCCAGCCCCACCCCGGCTGTCAGGGCCGATTCAGGGCCGCTGAACAGCCGGTTACTTGTAGGTGCCCTTGGGCAGGACCTGGACCACCGCGCCACGCTGCACCTGCAGCTCGACACCGCTGGCCACTTCGACGCCCAGGTACGAGTCGCCCAGCTTGGCAACCCGGCCCAGCAAGCCGCCGGCGATGACCACGTCATCACCCTTGGCCAGGGCTTGGATCATGGCCTTGTGCTCTTTTTGCTTCTTCATCTGCGGGCGGATCATGATGAAGTACAGCACCACGAACATCAGCACCAGCGGCAGCAGGCTGAGCAGGGTGGATTCGGTGCCGCCGGCGGCGGCGGCCGGTGCAGCTTGGGCGAAGGCTTGGGAGATAAACACTTTGCGCGGTCCTCTTAGATGCAGTGCAAGACGGCCCGGACTGCCCGGGCGAACCGCGAATTCTAGTCGGCCAGCCTATCGCCTTGCCGGTCGGCGGCCGCGGCCAGCCACAGCAGCATCAACAGCAGCGCCAGGAAGCGCGGCGCGTCGATCAGCGTGTTGAGCGTGCCCGAGGTCAGAAACGCCACCGCACCCGCCAGCGCCGCCGGCACCAGCGCCTGCCCGCGCCAGGCCAGCCGCACGCCGCTGCCCAGCGCCACGGCAATCACCAGTCCCCAGGCCAGCACACCGAACCAGCCCTGGTCGAAAAGCACCGCCACGGGCAGGCTGTGGATGTGCCAGGGCGGGTCGATGTCGGTCGCGAAGAACCAGTGGTCCATGCCGGCGCTGAAGTCGCCGTTGGACAGCAATGATTCGCCTGCCTCCGCGCTCAACCTGATCTGGCGGACATCGACCCGCACGTCGCCGTCGGGTGTCAGCAGCGACAGCTTCACCGGCTTGTCCAGCCCACCGGACTCGGCGCGCAGAGCGGCCACGTTCAGGCGCAATTCCGCGGCCTGCCATGCCCCCGCTGCGGGTGCGGGCGGGAGCGGGGGCGACAGCGCCACGGCCCGGCCCTGAACACAGGTCTGCGAGGTCAAGCCCCACTTGCGACACACGGTGACGGCCAAGGACGGCGGTTGGCGGGCGGACCGCAGTTCCATGCGCAGCACCAGCTCGTCGGCAGGCAACGCGGGCAACACCTGTTCGATGTACAGCGTGGCGCCACCGCCCAGGCGCAAGCAGGTCTGGTCGCCATCACGCGCCAGGCTGTACGACGCCGCCCGCAGCGGCTCGGTGCTGCGCCAGAAGTGGCTGACCGGGAAGGTGCCCACACCCATGCCGAAGGCGTGGGTGGCGGCGTCGCGGTCGCGCATCTGCATCGCATCCACCCAATGCGCCTGGCGCACAGCCAGGTCATCCGCGGTGCGCGCCAGGCGCTCGCGGGCGAACCCGCCCATCAGCACTGGCACGGCGGCGGCAACCACCAGCAGCAGGGCCAGGCCAGCCACCACCACGCGGCACCAGGCGCAGGCCGCACCGGGCTGCGGCGCCGCCGACCGCGCTGCCGCGGCGGCAGACAGCACCAAGGCCACCAGCAGCGCGACATAGCCGTTGCGCGAAAAGGTCACCATCACCGCGAATCCCGTGGCCGCCAGCAGCAGCAGGCCCAGCACGCGCACCAGGGTGCGGAAGGGGTCAGGTCTTGCCTTTTGCCTACCCACCACCGAGGCCATGACAAACGCTGCCGCCACCGCCAACCAGCATTCCAGGTAGGCGCCGCCCTTGTGCATGGCGGCGATGGGGCCGCTGACACGGAAGTCCGCGCCGAAATCCAGCAGGCCCACGGCCTGGGTGCGTTCCCACAGCACGAAGGCTACCGTCAGTGCCAGGCCCGCAGCCATGCCGGCGCCGAACAACCGTTCGCGCGCCGGGCCACAGGCCGCCAGCCGCCGCCACAGCACCACAAACAACCAGGCCCACAGCGCGCCCTTGACGATGCGCAGCGCGTTGAAAGGGCTGTAGTAGTTGTTGAAGCTGTTCAGGTCCACGCCCTGCCAAGGCAGCAGCGCGACCAGCGTGGACACCAGCAGGCTTAGCCCCAGCAGCGCAAAGGCCAGCGTCAGCGGTCGCAGCCGGTGCGGCAGCCCGGCAGGCACCGGCGCGCGACAAAGTGCCACGGTGATGCACACGGCCTGCAGCACGTCGAACTCGTCCCAGAAGAGACGCCCGCTCCAGGGTGCCAGGTCCAGCACCGGCAAGGCCGCCGGAATCAGCGCCAGGGCAAGCACGGGCCGCAGCCAGACCGCCCCCGCGCAGGCAACCAGCAAGGCCAGCAGCATGGCCGGGAAGGCCGGGAACCACGCCGCCCACAGCGCCGCGGCGGCCAGCACCACAGGCAGCAGCATCCAGGTCAGTGGCCAGGTCGATGCGGGCCGGGCAGCCACTGCAGGCGCGGCACCCGCCTCGGCGCGGCGCGGCTGCGCAGCCAGGCCCAACAGCGCCAACGCCACCGCACTGGCGGCGGTGGCGATCAGCACGTTGGTCGGGTCGGGGCGCAACCCGGCGAGGAAGAGCTTGCTCGTCTCCACCGCCAAGGTCAGCACGGCCACGCCGGCCAGGATCAACGCCCGCGGCAGCCCGCGCGCCCAGCCCAGCACCACGGCCGGCAGGTACATCAGGGCCACGCTGCCCAGGCTGAACAAGGCCAGGGCCTCTGTCGTCCAGTAGTGGTAGTAGAAGGGCAGCAGGTGCAGCTCGCGCCACACCGCGGCCGCAGCCGCCACGCCCTGCCAGGGCCCACGGAGCCAGCCGTTCACGAACAGCAGCACCGGCAGGTACAACAGTGCCAGCCACCAGGCGTGGCGGCCCAGCAGGGCCTTCACTGCTGGCACGCCGCCGCGGCCCAGTGCCGGCGCCAAGGCCGCACCCAGCGCCACGCCGGCTGCGCGGGTGAGTACCGACGCGCCCTGGCTGACCCCCGAGGCCACGAAGAACTGCCCGATCTCGATCAACAAGCCCAGGGCCGCACCGACCAGCGCCGCACGCAGCACACCGGCGCGCCCGCCGAGCCGCGTCAACAGCACGCCGATGGGCAGCGCCAGCCCGGTCTCGACCACCAGCTGCAACAGCGCAAACAGCAGGCCGCGCTCGTGCGGCGCCAGCACCCAACCCCACAGCCCGGCGGCCCACTTGCCCTGCACTTCCGGCCCCGACAGCAACAGGTCGTAGGGAAAGAAGC
The DNA here is from genome assembly GCA_031420055.1 of Burkholderiales bacterium. Lineage (GTDB taxonomy): Bacteria > Pseudomonadota > Gammaproteobacteria > Burkholderiales > Burkholderiaceae_C > Rubrivivax. The sequence continues at coordinate 9,360 of JANOLY010000187.1, forward strand.
ACAGCAGCACATAGGCCACGGCATAGCCTTCAAGCATGTGCCGCAGCAGCCTGCCCCCGCCGGCAAGCCAGCCTGCGCCCAGCCGCGCCAGCCAGCCGGCCAGCACCGGCGCCAGCAGCGCGCCCACGGCACTGCCTATCGTTTCTGCCATCAAGTCGTTCTGCGACACCGTGCGCGGCGGGAAGTAGAGCTGCGTGAACTCCACCGCCACGGCCAACGCGACACAACCCAGCCAGGCCAGCGGGATCGCCACCAGGAAGGGCAAGCGCGGCAACAAGGCCTTGAGCAGCCGGGCGCTGAGGAAACCCAGCGGCGCGTACAGCACCCCGTTGGCCACCCAGTCGGCGCGTGAGTCCAGGCCCAGCGACAGAAAGGGGATGTTCCTGAAGGCCGCCAGCGCTTGGTCCAGCGGCAGGGCCACGTAGTCCAGCGGCACCAGGCTGCCGTAGACCACAAACACCAACCAGCCGAGCCAGGCCAGCGTGAGGGTGCTGCGTCGGATCATGCGCAGCGACGCCCGTGACGCCGGTCGGGAAACCTCAGACCAGGACTTCCACGCACGCCGGGTGGCCCAGGAAGCCCTGCGGGCTGGCACTGATGCCGTAGGCGCCCGACTGGAAGACGACGGCCAGGTCGCCCACCTGGGCCACGGGCAGCATCATGCGGTCGGCCAACAGGTCCAGCGGGGTGCACAGCGGGCCCACCACCGAGGCCACTTCCACTTCGCCAGCAGCCGCGGGGTTGCAAGGCGCGCGGCAGATCGTCACCGGGTAGTTCTTGCGCACCACCTGGCCGAAGTTGCCCGACGCCGACAAGTGGTGGTGCAGCCCGCCGTCGGCCACCAGGTAGACCTGACCGCGCGAGACCTTGCGGTCGACGATGCGCGACACGTACAGCCCGGCCTCGCCCACCAGGTAGCGGCCCAGTTCGATCACGATGTGCGCTTGCGGCAACTCGCGCGCGCAGCGTTCGCTGATGTCGTGCAGGTTGGCGCCTATGGGCGCCAGGTCCAGCCGCTGTTCGCCCGGGAAGTAGGGGATGCCGAAGCCGCCACCCAGGTTGAGAAACTTCACCGGCGTGTGCGCCTGTGCAGCCAGGCGCAGCGCCAGCTCGTAGATCTTGCGCTGCGCCTCGCAGATCGACTCGGCGCGCAGGTTCTGCGAGCCGGCAAAGAGGTGAAAGCCCTCGAAAGCCAGGCCCTCGCGGGCGATCCAGTCAAGCATGGCGGGCACCACTTCCACGTCGACGCCAAACTGCTTGGGCCCGCCGCCCATCTTCATGCCCGAGCCCTTCAACTCGAAGTCGGGGTTGACGCGCACGGCCACGCGCGCGGGCAGGCCGAGTTGCTGTGACGCCTCGGCCAGCACCGGCAGCTCGCGCATCGACTCCACGTTCACCAGCACGCCACTGGCCACCGCCTGGCGCAACTCGGGGTCGCGCTTGCCGGGACCGGCGAAGCTGATCTCGGCCGGGTCGGCGCCAGCGTCCAGCGCCACCTTCAGCTCACCCGCCGAGGCCACGTCGATGCCGTCGACCAGGCCCGCCATCAGCGCCACCACCGCCGGCATGGGGTTGGCCTTCATGGCGTAGTGCAGTTTGATGCTGCGCGGCAGCACGGCGCGCAGTTCGGCCACCCGCGCCCGCAGCAGGCTGCGGTCGTAGGCATAGAACGGCGTCTGGCCGACGCGTGCGGCGACGCGGGTGAGCGGCTGGCCGTTGATGAGGATTTCGCCGGCATCGACCACGAACTGGTCCATCGCGGCGTGGATCGGGCGTTCAGCGACGGTCATGCAGGTTCACATCCAGGGGTGGGGTCGGACCGGCTGGCGGTCGTGGTGGGCGGTCATGCCAGGCGGTCATGGTGATAGGTCCCGCCAGGCGGTCGACAGCAGCTTGCGGTCGATCTTGCCATTCGGATTGCGCGGCAGCGGTCCGGCCGCCGGCTCGATGCCCGCCGGCACCATGTACGCCGGCATGTGCTGGCGGCACGCGGCCTGCAGCGCCGCCACGTCCAGCGCCGCCGAGCCGTCGGGCGCCGTGGCGATGACCTGGATCGCCTGGCCCAGCGCAGCGTGCTCGACCCCGAAGGCCACGCACTCGCCGACCAGGCGGCTGGCGTACAGCACTTCTTCCACCTCGGTCGGGCTGACTCGGTAGCCCGAGGTCTTGATCATCTCGTCGCGCCGGCCGATGAAGTACAAAAAGCCCTCGGCGTCACGCCGCACCGTGTCGCCCGAAAACACCGCGTACTCGGGCAGTTGCAGGCCCGCCTCGCGCCCAGCGGCACCTGATGGCAAGAGCTTGTAGCGCTCGGCGGTTTTTTCGGCGTCGCCCCAGTAGCCCAGGCCGACCAACGCGCCGCGGTGCACCAGTTCACCGGGCTCGTCGGGCGCGCATTCACGGCCGTCGTCGCGCAGCACCAGGATCTCGGCGTTCGGGATGGCCTTGCCGATCGAATCGGGCCGGCGATCCACCTCTTCAGGCGGCAGGTAGGTGCTGCGAAAGGCCTCCGTCAGGCCATACATCAGGAAAGGCTTGGCAGCCGGCACGCGCTGGCGCAGCAGGCCCAGGGTCTCGCGC
>JANOLY010000188.1:0-7004 GCA_031420055.1 Burkholderiales bacterium
ATCACGGCCGTCATCACGGCGCCGGCGCGGCGCAGCACGCCCGGGTCGCCGATCACCACCGCATCACGCAGCGCGCCGCCGCCGCGCCGTTGCGCGCGTCGATCACGCCCTGCGCCAGCCCGGCCAGGCCCGCCGGCAGGCCCGGTGCTTGCAAGACAGGCAGGCAGCCCGGCGGCACCTGCGCCAAGTCAGCAGGCGACTCGATCACCGCCGTCATGACCGCACCTGCGCGGCGCAGCACCTGGGCATCGCCCACCACCACGGCGTCGGCCAGCTCGCCTTGCGAGAAGGCACGCACGATGATCTCCGGCCCGATGCCGGCGGCGTCGCCCATGGTCACCAAGAGCGGCTTCATTGGCGCACCTTTGTGCTGCGCACTGCGGAATTCGCCCCTGAAGTGGCCGGGTGTCTCATGCCGGGTTGTCCACGTCGATGAATTGATGCTCCAGACCGAACTGCGTCGCCAGGTGCGCGGCCACGGCCGGGGCGCCGTAGCGCTCGCTGGCATGGTGGCCGCAAGCGATGAAGGCCACGCCGGTCTCACGGGCCAGATGCGCCTGGGGCTCGGAGATCTCGCCGGTAATGAAAACATCGGCGCCTGCCGCCACCGCCGCTTCAAAGTAACCCTGTGCGCCGCCGCTGCACCAGGCCACGCGGCGCAAGGCGCGGCCATCGCCAGGCACGGTGACGACGGCCCGGCCCAGCGCCGCTTGCACGCCCGCGGCCAGGGCAGGCAGGTCGGCCCAGGGCCCGGCCGGGCCGGTGAAGCCCAGGTCCTGGTCGCCAAAGCGGCCGTCGGCACGCCACCCCAGCCGCAGCCCAAGCTGGGCGTTGTTGCCCAGCTCGGCGTGCGCGTCCAGCGGCAGGTGGAATGCAAACAGGTTGATGTCGTGGGCCATCAGCCGGGCCACTCGCTGGCGCAGCCAACCCGTCAGCCGCCCGTCCTGGCCGCGCCAGAACAGACCGTGGTGGACCAGCAAGGTGTCGGCGCCGGCGGCTATCGCGGCATCGATGAAGGCCAGGCTGGCCGTGACGCCCGACACGATGCGGCGCACCTCGCGCTGGCCCTCGACCTGCAGGCCGTTCGGCCCATAATCTTTGAACGTCTCAGGGCGCAGCAGTAGCTGCAGTTGGGATTCGACTTCACTTCGATCGGCCATGCTGCCGATTCTGCCGAACATGTTGCGCAGTACCTGGCTCGTTTTCTCCCAAGCGGTGACGGTGGCGGTGGCGGTGCTGTTCGTGCTGCTCACGCTCAAGCCCGGCTGGCTGCCCGACTGGTCGGGCGCCACGCGCAGCAGCGGCGTGCTGCCTGCGGCTACGGTGTTGCAGGCCGCACCACCTGCCGACGGTGCCGCGGCCAGCGGCTACGCGCTGGCCGCCATGCGCGCCGCGCCGGCGGTCGTCAGCGTCACGGCCACGCGCCTGTCGCGCACCCCCCACGCCGACGACCCCCGCTTGCGTTTTTTCTTCGGCGACCGGGGTGGCCAACAGGCCCAGGTTGGCCTGGGTTCGGGCGTGATCGTTTCGCCCGAGGGCTACCTGCTGACCAACCACCACGTGGTGGAAGACGCCACCGACATCGAAGTGCAACTTGCCGACGGCCGCCAGACCCGCGCCCGCGTGATCGGCAGCGACAGCGAGACCGACATCGCGGTGCTGAAGATCGACCTCGACCAGCTGCCCGCCATCACCTTGGGCAATGTGCGCGCCTTGCGCGTGGGCGACGCGGTGCTGGCCATCGGCAACCCCTTCAACGTGGGTCAGACCGTCACTGCCGGCATCGTCAGCGCACTGGACCGCAACCAGGCCGGCTCGTCGCCGTTTCAGAACTTCATCCAGACTGACGCGGCCATCAACCCCGGCAATTCCGGCGGCGCGCTGGTAGACGCGCAAGGCCACCTGGTGGGCATCAACACCGCCATCTTCTCGCGCAGCGGTGGCAGCTTGGGCATCGGCTTTGCTGTGCCGGTGGACACCGCACGGCAGGTGATGGACGCGCTGCTGCGCGGCGGCAACGTGCGCCGCGGCTGGATAGGCGTGGAGCCGCGCGACCTGAACGCCGAGCTGGCCGAGAGCCTGAACCTGCCGGTGAAGGCCGGTGTGCTGATCACTGGCGTGCTGCAGGGCGGCCCGGCCGCACGCGGCGGGCTGCGGCCTGGCGACGTGGTGGTCAGCATCGCCGGCAAGGCGGTGCAGAACACCGGCGCCTTGTTTGCCGCGGTGGCCTCGCAGACGCCGGACAGCACGGTGGTCATCGGCGTGCAGCGCGGCGCGCAGGCGCTGGAGCTCAAGGTGCAGCTGGCCGAGAGGCCCCGCGCCCAGCGCGAACGCTGAGCGCCTACAGAAACCGGGGCAGCCGCTCCAGAATCAGCACGGCAAAAAAGCCCAACGCGGCCACCAGCGTCCACTTCACGATCAGCAGGCCGCGCTTTCGCCACACCAGCTGCCCGGTGCCGGCGTACATGGCCAGGCACAGGATGCCGGCCACCAGCAGCAGGCCGAAGACGAGCCGGAAAGCCATCATTGGGGCGCGCTCGCCGTCACCACGCCGGGGCCAGCTCGGCGAAGGCCGCCGGCGCGTCGGCCTCGCGCTCGAAGCTGACGATCTCGAACGCTGACTCGTCGGCCAGCAGCTTGCGCAACAACTTGTTGTTCAGCGCGTGCCCGCTGCGAAAGGCCACATAGCTGGCCAGCAGCGGCTTGCCGGCAATGTGCAGATCGCCAATGGCGTCCAGGATCTTGTGTTTGACGAACTCGTCGTCGTAGCGCAGGCCTTCGCTGTTGAGCACACGGTAGTCGTCGACCACGATCACGTTGTCCATGTTGCCGCCCAGGCCCAGGCCGCGGGCGCGCATCATTTCCACGTCCTTGGTGAAGCCGAAGGTGCGCGCGCGGGCGATGTCGCGCTTGTACTGGCCGGTGCTGAAGTCGAATTCCACGCGCTGGCCGGTGGCGTCCACGGCCGGGTGGTTGAACTCGATCTCGAAGCTGAGCTTGTAGCCGTGGAAGGGTTCCAGCCGCGCCCACTTCAGGTTGTCGCCCCCTTTCGGATCCTCTTCGCGCACCTCAACGACCTTCTTCACGCGAATGAAGCGCTTGGGTACCTTTTGCAACTCGATGCCCGCGCTTTGCAGCAGGAACACGAAGCTGGCGGCCGAGCCGTCCAGGATGGGCACTTCTTCGGCCGTGATGTCGATGGTCAGGTTGTCCAGCCCCAGGCCGGCGCAGGCCGACATCAGGTGTTCGATGGTCTGCACCTTGGGCGCGCCCGGGTCGCCGCCGGCGCTGATGGTGCTGGCCATGCGTGTGTCGCTCACCGCGTAGGCATTGACGGGGATATCCACCGGCACCGGCAGGTCGGTACGGCGGAACACGATGCCCGTGTCCGCCGGCGCCGGCCGCAGGGTGAGTTCGACCCGGTGCCCGCTGTGCACACCCACACCGACGGCACGGGTCAGCGACTTGATTGTTCGTTGCACGACCATGCGCGGCATTGTCGGGCAAGCGGTCGGCCTGGGCTGGATCGGGTGCATGTACGCCCGCGACGGCCACCGCCACGGCAGGTCTGCCGAGTGCCGGTGCTGATGCACCGAGGTGCAACTCCATGCTTGTGGCCTAATACCGGGTTTGACCTCACGCACCGGAGCCTGTCATGGCCAACAAGATCAGAACCGAAGCCGACGCCCGCGCCACGCCGCGGCCCGTCGCCCCGATTGGCGTCACGCTGACCACCCACAAGGGCCAGAAGCGCAGCCTGGAGCGTGGCTCGCACACGCGCAGCAAGAAGAACCCCGGCAAGCGCCCCAAGAAGGGCGGCTGACCCCACCCCCCGCGTGGCTGAAGCGCCGCGCCGCGCGCCGGTGCACCCATGCTTCGAAACAATGAACTGCGGCTCCCGCTCGACCATGACGAGCCGGCGCTGCGCTTGGCCATCCTGGCCCGCTTGGGCCTGCCTGACAGCGAACTGAAAGGCTACACAGTCTTTCGCCGCGCCTGGGATGCGCGCAAAAAATCGGCCATCGTCCTGAGCTACACGGTGGACTGCGATGTGCAGGACAGCGCCGCCGTGCTGGCCCACCTGGCGGGCGACACGCAGGTTCGGCCGTCGCCCGACACCGCTTACCGCGTGGTCGGCCAGGCACCCCCCGGCTGGCGCAGCAGCGGCGCGCTGCGCCCGGTGGTGGTGGGCTTCGGGCCCTGTGGCCTGTTCGCGGCGCTGATCCTGGCGCAGATGGGCCGGGCGCCCATCGTGCTGGAACGCGGCAAGGAAGTGCGCCAGCGCAGCAAGGACACCTGGGGTCTGTGGCGCCAGGGCGTGCTGGACCCGACATCGAACGTGCAGTTCGGCGAAGGCGGCGCGGGCACGTTTTCAGACGGCAAGTTGTGGAGCCAGATCAGCGACCCGCGCCATCTCACGCGCAAGGTGCTGACCGAGTTCGTCAAGGCCGGTGCGCCGGAAGAAATCCTCTTTGTGGCCAAGCCGCACATCGGCACATTCCGCCTGGTCAGCATGATCGAGAAGATGCGCGCCGACATCGTGGCGCTGGGCGGCGAAATTCGCTTTCAGCAGCAGGTGGTGGACGTGCTGCTGCAAGACCAACCCACCGGCGCCGCGCGGCCCAAGCGCATCCGCGGCCTGGTGCTGGCCAGCGGCGAAGAGCTGCTTGCCGACCACGTCGTGCTGGCCCTGGGCCACAGCGCGCGCGACACCTTCACCATGCTGCACCAGCGCGGCGTGAGCATGCAGGCCAAGCCGTTCTCGGTGGGCTTTCGCATCGAACACCCGCAGGGCGTGATCGACCGCGCGCGCTTCGGGCCCAACGCGGGCAACCCCATCCTGGGTGCGGCCGACTACAAGTTGGTGCACCACGCCAGCAACGGCCGCAGCGTCTACAGCTTTTGCATGTGCCCGGGCGGCACGGTGGTGGCGGCCACGTCTGAAGAAGGCCGCGTGGTCACCAACGGCATGAGCCAGTACTCGCGCAACGAGCGCAACGCCAACGCCGGCATCGTGGTCGGCATCAGCCCACAGGACTACCGCCAGGACGGCCTGAATGCACTCACCCGCAGCGGCCCCGTCAACCCGCTGGACGGCATGGCCTTCCAGCGCGTTTGGGAGTCGCGCGCCTACGAGCTGGGCGGCGGCGGCTACCAGGCGCCTGGGCAGTTGGTGGGCGACTTCATCAAGGGCCAGCGCTCCAGCGTGCTGGGCAACGTGATGCCGTCCTACCAACCCGGCGTGCTGCTCACCGACCTGGCCGAGCCCGGCCGTGGCAGCCTGCCCGAGTACGCGCTGCAAGCCAACCGCGAAGCCCTGCCGGCGTACGAGCGCCAGATCAAGGGCTTTGCCATGCCCGACGCCGTGCTCACCGGCGTGGAGACGCGCACCTCGTCGCCGCTGCGCATCACGCGCGGCCCCGACCTGCAAAGCCTGAATGTGGCCGGCCTGTACCCGGCCGGTGAAGGCGCGGGTTACGCAGGGGGCATCATGTCAGCCGGGGTGGACGGCATCGAGGTGGCCGAGGCGCTGGGCGCGGCGCTGCTGGCAGGGCCTGCGAACGCGCGCTGAGGGCGCGCGCCGGTGTTGCTGCGCCATCGCCGTGCGCCAGCGGCCACATGAAAAGTGTGAAGCAGACCGATAGGCCGGATTCTGTGCAGCCGGCCTTCTTGCGAAGCCCGGCCGTGACCGCCATTCCTCTGGGCCGGGGGTCGCCCCCCGGCTCGGTGCCACCTACCCGCCGGCTCCGCGGACCGCATCCATGCCGGCTTACTTGGTGTTGCTGCGCGTAGAGATTGCCCGTTTCACCCGATGCGTGGCCGAAACCCCGCACCGACTCGTCTCTGTTGCTCTGATCCTCACCTCGCGGTGGGCAGCCGTTAGCTGCTACGCTGTCCTGTGCAGTCCGGACCTTCCTCCCGTGCCGTGTTTCCACGCTTGCACCGGCGGCGGTCTGGTCTGCTTCACACGGGCATTATCCTTGCGTAACAAGCAAGGCTTGGTTCTTGCGAACACACTCTTCGACGAACCTGTAGACCCATGGACCTGACGCCGCGCGAAAAGGACAAGCTGCTGATCTTCACGGCGGCGTTGCTGGCCGAGCGCCGTCAGGCGCGGGGCCTGAAGCTCAACGTGCCCGAGGCCATTGCGCTCATCAGCGTGGCCATCATGGAAGGCGCGCGCGACGGCAAGACCGTGGCGCAGCTGATGAGCGAAGGCAAGACCGTGCTCAAGCGCAGCGACGTGATGGAAGGCGTGCCCGAGATCGTGAGCGAGATCCAGGTCGAAGCCACCTTCCCCGACGGGACCAAGTTGGTGACCGTGCACCAACCCATTGCTTAGAGGCCAGCCCATGATCCCCGGCGAACTCTTCACCGACGGCCCCGAGCACGAACTCAACCCCGGCCGGCCCACGTTGACGGTGGTCGTCAGCAACACCGGCGACCGGCCCATCCAGGTCGGCTCGCACTACCACTTTGCCGAAACCAACGCCGCCCTGCACTTCGACCGCCAGGCCGCCAAAGGCATGCGGCTGAACATCGCCAGCGGCACTGCCGTGCGCTTTGAGCCCGGCCAGCAGCGCACCGTGCGGCTGGTGGCCTACGCCGGCACCAAGCAGCCGGTGCAGGTGTGGGGGTTCCGCGGCCTCATCAACGGCCCGGTCTGAGGACAACACCATGACAACGATTGGGCGGCGTGCCTACGCCGAAATGTTCGGCCCCACCGTGGGCGACCGTGTGCGCCTGGCCGACACCGGCCTCTTGGCCGAGGTGGAGCAGGACTACACGCTGCGCGCGGGCGGCTATGGCGAGGAAGTGAAGTTCGGCAGCGGCAAGACCATCCGCGACGGCATGGGCCAGAGCCAGCGTGTCAACGGCCCCGGCCCGCACGAGGCGGCCGACTGCGTCATCACCAACGCGCTGATCATCGACCACTGGGGCATCGTCAAGGCCGACATCGCCATCAAGGGCTGCCGCATCGCCGCCATCGGCAAGGCCGGCAA